>JBOGWH010000140.1:0-1560 GCA_050692975.1 Actinomycetota bacterium
GCCTATGTAGGACTCTAGCTCCTCAAAGGTCTGCTTATCTACTTTCTCGGCGATATCGGCAAGGCGCCGTTCGATTTCTCCGCCGATTATGTGGTCCAGCGCGTCGACGATCAGCGTCTCCGGGTAAAGGTAGATCTCAGAAGCGGAATCGCTTTGAATCCTTTCCACCAGGTCGTCGGTGAACTGATCCAGCGTTTCGTGGGCATCCGCCGCCCCGGCGGCGGTACCGGCTGCGGCCATGGTCTTCCCGGAATCGTCCTCTTCGATCTTTCGGAGGCAGTACCCGACCGTTATGGCCTGGCTCGCCCAAAACGACATATCGGGAGCCGGCTGGTTGGCGCGTTCCTGGGCGATTATCTGGTTCAGGTACGCCTGAGCTCGGGCCGTGAAAGGGTGACTCTGGGCCAGGGCCCGGCTGCGGAAGATGATGTCGTGCAGCGACAGCGTCAAGAACGCTTCAGGGTATTGATTTGCAGCAGCTTGCCGGGTGCAGGGGCGTCCTCGGCGCCTTCAACCTCGAGCTTCCTGAAGCCCGGCCACTTCTCTTTGAGCTTTGTTTCGACGCCCTGGGTGAGCGTGAGGCTGCTGGAGGGACATCCGTGGCATGAGCCCATGAGATTGAGCTTTACGATCCCGTGC
Organism: Actinomycetota bacterium; assembly: GCA_050692975.1. GTDB lineage: Bacteria > Actinomycetota > CADDZG01 > JAHWKV01 > JAHWKV01 > JBOGWH01. The sequence goes on from JBOGWH010000140.1 coordinate 640, forward strand.
TCCTTGTCGACACCCAGAACTTCCATCTCGCCGCCGTGGGAGTGCACGTAAGGCCGGATCTCTTCCAGCGCCTCCTCGATGAGGTTGTCCAGGTCCACCGGGGACTCTTCATCTTCGATGTAGGTATCCAACAGGTGGTTTACCACCGGATCGGCGTGCAGGGTCTCAACTGCCTCGTAGGGCAGCATCTGGACGATGCGGGTGACCGCTTCGCGGTGGAAGGCCTCCACCCAGTCGAGCATCTCGAAGACCTTGTTCTTCACGTCGGGATCGGGGTGCTGTTCGAGCTCGCCCGCAATTTCACCAATGCGGGCGAATGCCTGCTCGATGTCCATCTCCTCGCCTTGCATACCGGCGATCGCCTCTCCAGTGGCGGCAAGCTCTTCCGATTCGGTGCTCAACGTTGGATCTCCTTTCGCACCATCTCTATGACGGCGTCCATTGATTCCTCGACCTCCGGCGAAAAGCCGGTGCCGAAGGCGGTATCTGTTGCTTCGATTTCGATTAAAACTGTGTCCTCGGGAAGAGCATTGAAATGCCGGGCAACGATCAAGGTGTGGTCGAAGTCGATCACACCGCCGGCAGCTTCCCCCAGCCGCTCCTGAATTTCTTCGTCATCGGGCATCTCGATGTCCGCGTCGGTCTTTCTGATTGTTCCCGGGGCATCGCCCCTGGGAAACCCCGCGACCATGATCACGCGCTCGGGTTGAAGGTCCTGGAGGATGTGAAGGACCCGGTGAGCCGCGGTCGCCAGGTCCTCAAATACGACGTCGTCGGGCCACTCCATGTCCCGAACCCTTCGTATGAACTGCGGACCGAAGTCCAGGTCTCGTAGCCAGGGATTTCCCACGCCCCCCACCAGCACACGGCAATTGGCAGCAGGCCGGGCCGCAGCCTGATCTTCCTCGGTTACTACACTCC
>JBOGWH010000141.1:0-1279 GCA_050692975.1 Actinomycetota bacterium
GGATCGTTCATCAGCAGCAGCAGCTTGGCCGCCAAGTCCGCCTGGTCCCCGGCCCGGAAAACCAGCCCTCCTCCGGATCGCACGAGCTCGGGCAGGCCGCCCTTGTCGCTGACAACCAGCGGCCGCCCCAGCGACATAGCCTCACCCGCCACCAGAGGTGCGTTTTCTTCCCACAGGGAGGGCAGGACGACCCAGCCGGCCGCGGCCATCAGCCAGCCGACCCGCTCGGGGGGTACCCGGCCCAGGAATGTGGTCCTGCGCAGCCCCAGGTCACGAGCACGGCGCTCAAGTTCCGCACGCTGGGGGCCGTCCCCGACAATCGAAAACGAAGGGTCTCCGGCGCGGGCCAGCGCCGCGAGCAGCAGCCCGACTCCCTTTTCGGGGGCAAGCCTTCCGACGTAGAGGCCGGAAGTTCTCGGCGGCGCCGCGGGGCCTGTGCCGGGGGAGACGAAATTTCGTACCAGCCGGATCTTGGATTCGGGGATCCCCCACCCGGCCAGACGCTCGCGAAAAAATTCGCTCGGAACGACAAAGATGGCGGTCGTGGATTCCAGCCGCAGCAGGAAACGATGAGCCCATAGCGCGGCGGCGTATCCGGCGCTCTGGGCCGCCGAGCCAAGGCAATTGTGAACCACCGCGTTGTAGTAGCGACCCGATTCGCACAGGTTGCAGGCCCGGCCTCCGCGAAGCCTCAGGCCGCTCGGGCAGCGAAGCCGGAAGTTGTGCACGGTCGATACCAGCGGGATTCCCAGACGGCGCGCGGCCAGGTGCACGGCGGGGCCGATCGATGGGTACGAGTTGTGTACGTGAACGACATCGGGGCGGAACTCTTGCATCACCGACTCGGCCCGGAGCAGTTGTCTTCTCGAAAAAGTCATCCGGGCGGCGGCGGTCGCCGATATGGCAAGATCGGCGTTATCGTCGACAAACAGGCCTACGTCGTGATACGAGCCGAGCAACTCGACCTGCCGGTCGACCGCGTAATTTTCTCCGCCCTCTTGCCGGTAATAGCTATGAGCGATCAGGATCCGCATTAGCTAACCGCCGGACCGGCCGCTCGAAACCCGGCCCCGGCCTTCCTTTAGGAGGAGCCGGAAGCAGAAGCCTGGCGCCGGGCGATCCTTCGCCGCCCGGCCCGCATCATCAGCACACCGACGGCAATCGCCAGGGTACCCACCAGCAGTTTGGGCCAGATGCTGACACCCGTGGCGGCCAGCTGCTGGCCTGGCTGGGCGGTCCCGTTTGCTCCCCGGGTGACCGAGGTGCCCAGAACCTCCGC
>JBOGWH010000142.1:0-5844 GCA_050692975.1 Actinomycetota bacterium
CGCTTATGGTCGTCGGGCTGCTCCGCGCCTTGAACACGGAGAGGACGCGCTTGTCTGCCGTCCTCAGGTCTGCGGCCGAGCCGGTCTTAACTACGGACACGCGCGGGACCATTGAAACGATAAACCCCGCAATGGAGCGGCTTGCGGGGTGGAGCGAATCTGAGGCGCGCGGACGGAAATATTCGGAGGTGTACCGGCTTTTCGACGCGAGAGGCGAGGCCGTCGGGGATGACAAGAGGCTGCTCGCCCGCGCTATTCGTGAGCGCAAGCCCATCGCCAGTCACGGATTCGAATCGTTTCTGGAGAGCAAAGACGGTATCCGCATCCCGGTATCCATAACGGCCTCGCCGGTCATCGACGACAAAGGCGTGCTTACCGGCGGAGTCGACGTCCTCCGCGATGTGAGCCGGGAAAAGGAGATCGATCACATGAAGTCCTCGCTTATCTCGACCGTTTCCCACGAACTCAGGACGCCGCTGACGATGATCCAGGGGTTCGCCGAACTGCTGCTCACAAGGGAATTCGACCGGGACAACTCCCGGGAGGCCCTGTCGCAGATCCATAAATCCGCAGAAAGGCTGGGCAGGTTGATTGAGGACCTCCTGTCGGTGTCGCGCATCGAGTCGGGGCGATTGACTGCCAAAAAGAGCAGAATGGAACTCGGGCCGGCAATAGCGGAGGGGATCGCAGCGGTTTCGCCAAGCCGACAGGTGGAAGTTCAGATCGACGAGGACCTGCCGGCTGCATTTGCCGACAAGGACATGGTCGTCCAGATAGTCACAAACCTGGTTTCCAATGCCGTGAAGTACTCCCCACATGGGGCCCCGGTCCGGGTCGCCGCCCGCGCCAACGGCGCCTCCCTGCAGGTCTCCGTGGCCGACCAGGGAATCGGCCTCTCATCCGCGGAATCCGACAAGCTGTTCAACAAGTTCTACCGGGTAGATCGCCCCGAAGTAAAGGAAGCGGGGGGGACCGGACTCGGTCTGTACATCACTAAGAGCCTGGTCGAAAACCAGGGAGGGACCATCGCTGTGGAGTCGGTCAAGGACAAAGGATCCACGTTCACCTTTTCTCTTCCCCTCGCACCAGATGACGACGTGAATCCGCCGGAGGAAAATGAAAAAGCTGTTGATCGTTGACGACGAACCGGGCGTCAGGAGCCTGGTCAAGATGACTCTCGAGAGCCAGAATTACGAGATTCTGGAGGCTTCCAACGGGCGGGAGGCCCTGGATCAGGCGCGCCAACATCATCCCGAGCTGATCCTGCTGGATGTGGCGATGCCTCAGCTCAGCGGGCTGGAGGTCTGCCGTGAGATCAAGTCGGACCCGGCCATGTCGGATGTGAAGATACTGATGCTTACGGCCCGCTCGCAGCAATCCGACGAGCAGGGGGGCGTTGAAGCCGGAGCCGACGGCTATTTCACAAAGCCGTTTTCACCGATCAGCCTGCTGGAGAAGGTCGACGAGATCCTTGGACTGAGTCAGTGAAAACCGTCCTGTTGATCGACGACGAACCGGGATTGGCACGTCTGGTCGAGATGAGCATCCAGCGCCCGGACCTGCCCGTGGGCGTCGACTGGGCGGATGACCTCGCAACCGCCCTGGAGGTGTCGGGACGCCGCCGCCCCGACGTGGTGCTGCTGGATCTCACGCTCAGAGAAGAGGATGGGCTTGCCATCCTGCCGAGGCTCCGTGAAGAGCCATCCCTCCAGGGGGTTCCGGTGGTCGTGTTCACGGTTCACGACAGCAGAAGGGACGAGGCCATCGGGCTCGGCGCCGACGGATTTCTGACCAAGCCTTTCCGACAGAGCGAGTTGGAGGAGGCGCTCCGGCCTTTTCTGTCCGGCTAGCCTCATCTCCGGGCGGAGCCAACACCTCGGCTTTCCAATAGAATTTCGCCCTGGATCCCGATCGAGGAGGTATTTGAATGTCTGTAAAAGTCGGCGTAAACGGATTCGGCCGGATCGGCCGGAACTTCTTCCGAGCCCTGCTCACCAGGCCCGACAGCGGAGTCGAGATGGTGGCGGTCAACGACCTGGCCGACCCCGACGTGCTCGCGCATGTTCTGCACTACGACTCGACCCACGGGGTCCTCGACAAGGAGATCAAGGTCAGCGACGGCACCATCAGCGTGAACGGCGCCTCCTTCAAAGTCCTTTCCGAGAGAGACCCGGCGGCGCTTCCCTGGAAGGACCTGGGCGTTGATGTGGTCATCGAATCCACCGGACTGTTCACCGACCGTGAAGGCGCCTCGAAGCACCTCGAGGCCGGAGCCCGGAAGGTAATTATCTCGGCGCCGGCGACCGACCCGGACCTCACCATCGTCATGGGCGTCAACGACGACGAATACGACGACTCCACCCATAACATCATTTCCAACGCGTCCTGCACGACCAACTCGGTGGGGCCGATGGCCAAGATCATCCGGGACAACTTCGGGCTGGAATCGGGATTCATGACCACCATCCATGCCTTCACAACCGAGCAGCAGCTTCAGGACCAGATTGCGCTCACCAGGAAGGGAAAGCCGGACCTGAGAAGGATGCGGGCGGCGTCTTCCAACATCATTCCTGCGTCCACCGGGGCCGCCCGGGCCATAGGTGAGGTGCTCCCCGAGTTGAAAGGCAAGCTCGACGGCATGGCCATGCGCGTACCGGTGCCGGACGGCAGCGTGACTGACCTTGTGTGCATCGTCGAGAAGCCGGCCAGCCGGGACGATGTGAACCGCGCCTTCCAGAGCGCGGCCAACTCCAGCGAGTGGCGAGGCATCCTCGCATACACCGAGGACCCGATCGTATCCTCCGACATCGTCGGCAACTCGAACTCCTGCATCATCGACGGCCTGTCGACCATGGCCCATGGCAACATGATCAAGGTAATCGGCTGGTACGACAACGAGTGGGGCTATTCGAACCGGCTCGTCGATCTCGTAGCCAAAGTCGGTCGGTGACGGGCGCGTCCGCAAGGCCGACCCCGTGAAACTTCGCTCGCTGGACGATCTCGACGTCGCCGGAAAGCGCGTCCTGGTGCGCGTGGATTTCAACGTGCCTCTCAAGGACGGCAGGGTCACCGACGATCTGCGGATTCGCTCGGCAATTCCCACGCTTGAGGCGTTGATGGACCGGGGAGCCACCGTTATCTGCTGCTCCCATCTGGGCCGCCCGAAGGGAAAGCCGGATCCGCAGTACTCCTTGAAGCCCGTGGCGGCGGTCCTGCAAGGGCTGACAGGCAAGACGGTCAGGCTCACCTCCGGGCCCGCCGGGCCCCCCGGCGAGCTCGAGGACCTGAAACCGGACGAGATCGGCCTGCTTGAGAACCTGCGCTTCGACCCGGGGGAGGAGGCCAACGAGGACGGCTTCGCCTCGGAGCTGGCCGCATTGGCCGATGCATACGTCAACGACGCCTTCGGCGCGGTCCACCGGGCCCACGCCTCGACCGCAGCCGTGGCGGAGAAGCTTCCTGCCGCCGCGGGCTTGCTTCTCCATAAGGAAGTGGAGGCGCTGTCCGGCGTGCTTGAGGAGCCCAGGCGCCCGTTCGTGGTGGTCCTCGGGGGCGCCAAGGTCTCCGACAAGCTCGGCGTGGTACGAAACGTAATGACGAAGGCCGACACCATCATCATCGGCGGGGCGATGGCGAACACGTTTCTGGCCGCGCAGGGGGCGGAGGTCGGGAACTCCCGGATCGAACAGGACCGCCTCGACGAGGTTCGGTCCACTCTAGATGTGGCCAGGAACGACGCGGTGGAGCTGATGCTCCCCGAAGACCTGGTCGTGGCCGAAGCCTTCGAGGAAACTGCGGAAGGCAGAGTGACCGAAGCCCACCGGGTGCCCGCCGGGATGATGGCTCTGGACGTGGGACCGGCGACCCAGGAGCGCTACGCCGAAAAGATCGAGCGGGCCGGGACTGTGCTGTGGAACGGCCCGATGGGCGTGTTCGAGTGGGACAACTTTTCGCACGGGACGAAGGCAGTGGCCCGGGCAGTCGCCGAGACCGGCGCATTCACCGTTGTCGGAGGGGGAGACTCCGCCGCCGCGCTCGCCGCCTTCGGCCTGACCGAGAAGGTAGATCACCTTTCAACGGGCGGCGGCGCCTCGCTGGAGCTGCTGGAAGGAAAGCAACTCCCCGGCCTGACCCCGCTGCAGATCTGACCTCCCTATTTCCGAGCACAACCAGGAGCAACCAATGAGAAAGCAGCTCCCCGGCCTGACCCCGCTGCAGATCTGACCTCCTTATTTCTGAGCACAACCAGGAGCAACCAATGAGAAAGCCGATAGTCGCCGCGAACTGGAAAATGAACAAGACGCATCTCGAAGCCATCCACTTTGTCGAGGACTTGCGCAATCGCCTCAATCCCGCGGCCACCGACAAGGTGGACGTGGTGATCTGCCCGCCGTTTACTGCGGTTCGTTCGGTGCAGACCACCATCGACGGCGACGACCTGCCGTTCGGCCTGGGGGCCCAGAACATGTACTGGGAGGCTTCCGGCGCTTACACCGGGGAGATATCGGCGGAAATGCTCACGAAGCTTTCCGTCGGCTATGTGATCCTGGGCCATTCGGAGAGGAGGGAGTTATTCGGCGAGACCGACGAGAACGTAAACCGCAAGGTCAAGGTGGCGTTTGAAAACGGTTTGATCCCGATCATGTGTGTGGGGGAGACGCTCGAGGAACGTGAGGCGGGCGCCACCGAAAAGAAGGTGTCCGGCCAGATAGTCGAGGGCCTCAAGGGACTGACGCCAGAGCAGGTCTCGGGGATGGTAATAGCCTACGAGCCGATCTGGGCGATCGGAACCGGAAAGAATGCCTCGGGAGCCGACGCTCAGGAAACCATCGCGATTATCCGCCAGACCGCCCGGGAGGCGTTCGGCAACGCCGCCGACGACGTCAGGATCCAGTATGGAGGCAGCGTGAAATCGGCCAACATCGACGACTTTGTCGGCGAGCCCGACGTCGACGGCGCTCTGGTCGGGGGTGCGAGCCTGGATCCCGACGAGTTCTCCCGGATCGTGGAAGCCTTCGTGCGTTAGGCAGGTGGGCGAAGTGCTCCCAAACGGGGCCCAGATGTTGCTAGACTCGAAACGTAATTCGAGCACCCCAGGGAGGCAGCCATTCTCGTTGTAGCCGTCGTATTCCATGTAGCCGCTTCGCTCATTCTCGTTATGCTGGTCCTGCTTCACGCCGGGAGGGGCGGGGGCCTGTCGGAGATGTTCGGCGGGGGCATGGGCGGCGGCCTGTCCGGCTCCAGCGTGATGGAAAAGAACCTGGACCGCCTCACCATCATCGTTGCAAGTTTTTTCACAATCACGACGCTCGCCCTCGCCTTCCTCATGAAATGAGGGGCGGAAGTGCCCCTGCGAGCCCTGCGGCTGGGCCTAGCCGTACTTCTTCTCTCCGCCTGCGGACTGGTAGACGGTGACGACGCCGCTAACGAAAAGGACGTCTTTCCGGGCTCGATTTCGGTCGGCCTGCCCCAGATCGGCGCGATAGACCCCCCACGAGCCGCCTCACCCTCGGCGCTCACATTGATTCGAACCGCCTGCGACCAGCTGACCGGCACCGATGCCGACACCGGCATGCCGGCCCCCACCCTGGCTGCGAAGTGGACCTTCGCACCCGGCGCGACGAAGCTGTCGATTCGCCTCAGGGCGGCCAGGTTTCAGGACGGGTCGGCCGTGACGGCCGAGGCGGTCCGGGAGGCCCTCTCCCGGGTGGCACGGCCCTCCACCGCCTCGCCCTGGGCCCCCCTGGTCTCCCGGGTCGCGGGGTTCCCCGAGGTCCAGTCCCAGGCGGCCACCAATCTGAGCGGTATCAAGATCACCGGAAGAAACGCCCTGGAGATCCAGCT
>JBOGWH010000143.1:0-1097 GCA_050692975.1 Actinomycetota bacterium
GGCGATTCTCTTCAGGAGGCTTTCGATCTTCTTGTAAGCGGCCAGGGTGCTCCCAAGCCGGGGACCACGCCGGGCGCCGGCGAGGAGGAGCCCGACGACCAGCCCATAGAAGCGGCCGAGTCCCTGCGAGAGGCCCTCGAGCATTACACCAAGGCGGAGGCCGCTTTGAGAGAGGGTGACTTTGCGACGTACGGGGCCGAACAGAAACTGCTCAAGGAGGCCCTGGACAAAGCAAGCCAGCAAGCGGGGGCTGCTTCCCCGGCGTCTTCGCCTTCCCCCTCACCGACCGGCCGTTAGCCGCTCTTCCTGCCGCCTCGAGCCGGCGCTGGCTCAGCTTGCCTCTTCTGGGCTTGCCCTGCCGGGCTGATGGTAATCTTGGTGTGCGAGGTGGAGCAGTCTGGTAGCTCGTCGGGCTCATAACCCGAAGGTCGGTGGTTCAAATCCACCCCTCGCAACCAGAAGTTTTTCACGTTTGCCCCCGGACTCCCTTCACGTTTTGGGGCTGCCAGAACCGGAACCACTCGCTGTCGCCGCCCGGCGACTTGCACCAGCACCCCGCCGGAGCGGCTGACCACGTCGCAGCCCCTTACGTAGGCCAGCTCACGGCCGACCAGCCCGCTTCCGGCCCCAAGGCAGATCAGGGCGCCCGCCCGCATTTTTCTGCCGGTGTTGGTTGGGCGTCCTGTCAGATGGCAGACTTTCGATGATGAAGCTAAACCGCGATCAAAAAGCCCAGGTGCGCCAGCTTGCCACTGAAATGGCTGCCATAGCCCGCAGCGGTCAGATTCTGCCCGGCTCCATCGGCGAGCGATTAATGGTTTGCGGAAGATCCAATTGCGCCTGCCACGCCGATCCACCGCGCCGCCACGGCCCATACTGGCTGTGGACCCGCAAGATCGCCGCAAAGACAGTGGGTAGGTACCTTTCCGCCGATCAGGCCCAGGACTGCGCAGTTTGGCTGAAAAACAGCCGTAGGTTGCGTGAGCTGGTGGCCAGTCTTGAAGCCATCGGCGTCGCCGCACTGGAAGCGGACCCACGAACGGGCCGGGGAACCCCACGGCAGCCCAAGGACCGAAAAACCGCCTAAAGCCTCAGAT
>JBOGWH010000144.1:0-7791 GCA_050692975.1 Actinomycetota bacterium
GGTTCAAGTCCTCTCGCCCGCACTGTTTTCGAGCATGCCCTTGATTTCCTCGCGCAGCGCCCGGAAGGCCTTCCCGCGGTGGCTGATCGCGTGCTTCTCGGCGGCCGATAGCTCCGCCATCGTCCGAGATTCGCCGGCCGGAACGAACCACGGATCGTAGCCGAACCCCCCGGCGCCTTTTGGCTCCAGGGCGATGGAGCCCTCGCAGTAGCCGGTCGCGGAATATTCCTCGCCGGAGGGAGTCAGTAGGAGCGCGGTGCAGGCGTAGCGGGCGCTGCGCCGCTCAACGGGAACTCCGAAGAGCAGCGAGATGAGTCGAACGTTGTTCTGCTTGTCGGTGGCGCCGGGCCCAGCGAGCCGGGCCGAGCGTACTCCCGGCCGCCCGTCGAGATAATCAACCTCGATCCCTGAATCGTCTGCGATGGCGGCCTTACCGGTTGCCTCCACGAGAGCCCGGGCCTTGAGCCGGGCATTTTCGACGTAGGTCCTGCCCGTTTCCTCGACCGCGGGCCACGAGGGTACGTCGTCTTTGGTGATGAACGTGAGCGGCAGCCCACTCAGGATCTCGATCACTTCGCCGATCTTGCCCCGGTTCGCCGAGGCTATGACGACTTCTATTGCCCGAGGACGCGTCTCTGCTCGGCAACGATCCCGGCGATGCCGGTCCGGCCGAGAGCCATCATCGAATCCAGCTCCTCCTGGCTGAAGGGCTCCCCTTCGGCGGTTCCCTGCACCTCAACGACTTTCCCGGACCCCGTCATGACCAGATTGAGGTCCACCTGCGCAGTCGAATCCTCGCTGTAGTCCAGGTCGAGGCAGGGAGTGCCGCCGATGATGCCAACACTGACCGCGGCAATCTCATCTGTAAGCGGGCTGGAAGAAAGCGTTCCGGAACCGACCAGTGATGCGCAGGCGTCGGCCAGGGCCACGTACGCTCCGGAGATCGAAGCGGTGCGCGTCCCCCCATCCGCCTGGAGGACGTCGCAGTCGACCCAGATCGTTTTCTCGCCCAGGCTTTTCAGATCGCACACGGCCCGGAGGCTGCGCCCGATGAGCCGCTGGATCTCCTGGGTTCTTCCGCTCGGGCGGCCCTTATTGACCTCCCGCGGCGTGCGGGTGTTGGTTGCCCTCGGCAGCATCGAATACTCGGCCGTGACCCAGCCCTTCCCGCTGTTTCGCAGGAAGTCGGGGACCTTGTCTTCCACCGACGCCGTCACCACCACCCGGGTCTTGCCGCATTCGTAAAGGACGGAGCCCTCTGCAAATTCGGTGAAACCGCGCTGAACTTTGATGGGACGCAGATCGTCGGGGGTGCGGCCGTCTCTCCTTACCATTGCCGGGAGCCTATACCTGAAGCCTGAGGTCCCGGGTGGCGGCAATCACTTCTCCCCCGAAGCGTGACCTTGCCTGCTCGACGCTTACGTCTGAATCCAGGCCCGGAACGATGTGCGTGAGCACGAGCCTCCCGGCCCCCGCCTTGGCCGCCATGTCGCCGGCTTCGCCGGCCGTCATGTGAACATTCTCAAGGCCCTCGGAAGGCTCCTGCATGCTGGCCTCTGCGATCAGCACATCGGCCCCTTGAGCAAAGCCGGCAAGATCGTCGCTCGGCCCGGAGTCGGCCGTGTAGACCAGCACCCGCCCGGCCGCCCGGATCTTCATCGCGTTGCACTCGATGGGGTGCCGGGACTTATGGAAATCGAAAGAAAAAGGACCGATCTCCGCCTTGTCGCCGGCGGACACAGTGCGGAAGTCGAAGAACTTCCCAAACCCGTCCCCACCCACGATCTGCTCCAGGTGCTTTCTCGCCCCGGCCGGGGCATAGACGGGAAGGCCCAAGGCGCCTCTGCTGTCGATGGAGTATCTCAGGCCGTAATAAAACGGGTACACGTCGGTGATGTGGTCGAGGTGCAGGTGGGAAATAACCAGCGCCTGCAGGGCGAAGTAATCGCTGTGGCGTTGAAGGCTCATGAACGTTCCCGGACCGGCATCGAGCCAGACGTCGGCTTTCCCCGAGCGCAGCAGGAACCCGGTCGCCGGTTGCTCCGCGGTGGGGAAAGTTCCGCTGGCGCCGAGGACTATGACCTCGAAGCCGTCAGGCACTGCCGACCTCGGCGACTGGCAACGCCACAGTCTCGACCATGTCGAGCCCCGCCACGAAACGGGACCCAACCCGCCGAAACTTTTCGGCGTCACCCGAGACGATGTAGCGGCGGTAACCGATTTCGCGCACCTTCCGGAGCAGGCCTAGGTCGACGAGGCGGGCGTAGACGTCCTTGGCAACCTCTTCATCGGAGGAGATGAGCTCGGTCTCGCCCCGGCTGACCGAATGCAGCACCCCCTTAAGGAGCGGGTAATGGGTACAGCCGAGGATGAGCGCATCGACGCCGGAGGCAAGAAGCGGCGCCAGGTACTCCTCTGCCATCGAGTGGAGCTCCTCCGAGAAGGTGTCGCCCGCCTCGACGTGATCCACGAAGCCCGCGCAGACCACCGGGAAGATATCGACGTTCTGACGCGTTTGCCTGATCGAGCGCTCGTACTGCCCGCTGGAGATTGTGGCGTTGGTCCCGAGGACGCCGATCTTGCGGTTGTGGGTCCCGCGCACGGCGGCCCGCACGGCCGGCTCGATCACACCGATCAGCGGGATCTCGTCGTAGGAGTCCATCGGATAAGTGGCCGCAGTCATCGAGTTACAGGCCGCCACCATCATCTTGACGTCGTAGCCGGCCATGAGGTCCATGATCTGAAACGCGAAGCCCTTGATCTCATCGATCGGGCGGGGGCCGTACGGGAACCGGGCCGTATCTCCGAAATAAATGAGGTTTTCGGAAGGAAGAAGCTTGGCCACCGAATCCATCACGGTCAGCCCCCCGACCCCCGAATCGAAGATCCCGATCGGCCGGTCGTCAGACATCCCGGCCCCTCCCGCAGCGATCGGGGCGCAGGTGCGTCCTCGGTTCCAGGGCGCTCCTGCGTTCTGAGCGCAAGGCGCGAGGAGCGCCGCGTACTTGGTACGCAAGCGACGCAGCAACGCAGCGATCGGGGCACAGGTGCGTCCTGGTTACCATGGCATGTCTTCTACGCCCTTAGCAGCCTCTTCGGCGGTCTTGGTCCACAACTCCGTGGACAGGTACTTCCAGCCCCCGTCCGGGAAGAGGCAGACGATATTACCCTCGGAAAGCTCTTGCGCCAGCCTGCGGGCGACGTACACCGTCGCCCCCGAAGAGATTCCGGCGAAGATGCCGGCGGTGGAAACCAGTTCCCTGGTCCACAACACCGAGTTGGCCGAATGCACTTTGATCTTGCGGTCCAGGACTCTGGCGTCGAAGACCTCCGGAATGAACCCTTCGTCGAGTGAGCGCAGCCCGTAGACGAGGTCGCCCTGCTCGGGCTCGGCCGCCACGATTTTCACATCGGGCTTCTTCTCCTTCAGGTACCGGCCTACTCCGGTCAGGGTCCCGCCCGTTCCCAGGCCGCCGATGAAGTGGGTGATGTCCGGGACGTCGGCCAGGATCTCCGGCCCGGTCGACGTGTAGTGGGCGCCGGGGTTGGCCTCGTTCCCATACTGGTAAAGCATCAGGTATTTGGAGTCCTCGGCCATTTGCTTCGCCACGTTTATCGCGCCGTTGGAGCCCTCCGGCCCCGGGGAATAAACGACCTCGCCGCCGAAGATCCTGATCATCTGGGCCCGTTCCTCCGAAGCGGTCTGGGGCATGACGCATACCAGCCGGTAGCCCCTCTGGCGGCAGAGAAATGCCAGGGATATCCCCGTATTTCCGGAAGTCGGCTCCAGCAGTATCCGGTCACCGGTCAGCAGGCCCTTCTCCTCGGCGGAGTTGAGCATCGCCAGCGCGATGCGGTCCTTTACCGACCCGGTCGGGTTTTGGCCTTCCAGCTTCGCCCAGATCTTGACGTTGGGGTTGGGAGAAAGGGCCTGGATGCCGACGATCGGGGTGTTGCCGACCAGCCCGCTTATGTCATCGAAACGCACGCCTCGATGCTAGCATCGGCGGTCATACGCCCCCCGGAGGAGGCGTGAGAGTTTAGGCGCCGCCTGCTACGGCCGGCAGAATCGCCACCACGTCGCCTTCGGAGACGGGGGTTTCCAGTTTGCTGAGGTATCTCACGTCCTCATCGTTCACGTACACATTGACGAAACGATGCAGATCGCCGGAATCGGAAAAAAATTGGTCGCCCAGGCCGGGGTAGTCGCGGCTGAGCGCGAGAAGAACGTCCTTGAGCGTCCCCGGCGCCGCCGTCACGGACTTGGATCCACCGACGTGATTGCGCAGCAGTGCAGGAATCTTCACCTCAACGGGCATGAGGGTCAAGATACCACCAGGGGAACTTCCTCGATCTTTCCATCCTCGTCCCTCCAGTCCTGCTTGTGGATCAGGTATCCCTTCACAGTCGGATTGGCCCGGTCGGTCAAAGAGACGATGATGTAGACGGTGTCGGGATAGTGCGCCTCTCGCCTGTCGGTGGGCGACGGATACGGATCGCTTGCGACATGGGAATGGAATATCGCAACCAGGTCGCAGTCGTTGCCGTCCATGTCGGACAGCGCCTCGATCATCTCCCGGCCCGAAGGGCGGTAGAAGACCGGCGAGGCCGCCTCGTTGGTCAGGGGATACAGCTTCTTGAGTTCCCAGTCCTTGGTCCCGGAGATGAATCCGCAGGCTTCGTTGGGTAGCCCGTCGATGCAGTGCGCAATCATCTCGTCGTAGATCGAGCGCGGTACGGTGAGCGTCATGCCTTGACCGAGATCCGGCCGGCCTCGCCCTCGGAAAACGATCCGACCAGGGTCCCCTCGACGGAGCGGGCGGCCAGTTCGTCCATGAGACGCGGCTGGTTTTCGTGAGAGATCGCGATCAGCAAGCCTCCGGAAGTCTGGGCGTCGAACAGCGCCAGGCGCAGCGGCTCGGCCACGCCGTCCGCGAAGACGGTCCATTTCCCGTAATGGGATTCGTTGCGCCGGGTCCCCCCGGGAACCAGGCCTTTTTCGGCCAGAGCAATCACGCCGTCGACCATTGGAACCTGGGAGGCGGTGACCTCGACCGAAACACCGCTGGACCTGGCCATGTTGTGGAGGTGGCCGATCAGCCCGAAACCGGTCACATCGGTGCAGGCCCCGGCGCCGGAGGCCATCATGGCCTCCGCCGCGGCGGCGTTCAGCGTGCTCATCAGGCGGGTGGCGGCCGCCGCGATCGCCGGCGAGGCTTCACCCCTTTTTATGGCGGTCGAGATGATTCCCATTCCCAGCGGCTTCGTCAGGACGAGGCGCATCCCCGGTTCGGCGGTTGCGACCCGCATGATGCGGTCCGGATGCGCAAGACCGGTTACGGCCATGCCGTACTTCGGCTCCTGATCGTCGATGCTGTGACCTCCGACCACGGCGGTGGAGGCTTCGTCGGCCTTGTCGGCGCCACCTTCGAGCACGCGGGCGAGCAGATCCATATCCAGCTCCTTCGGCCAGGCGACCAGGTTCAGTCCGGTGATCGGCCGGGCCCCCATCGCGTAGATGTCGCTCAGCGCATTTGCAACCGCGATCGCTCCCCAGTCGTAGGGGTCGTCCACGACCGGTGTGAAGAAATCGACCGTTTGCACCAGCGCGGTTTTATCGTCCAGCCGGTACACGGCCGCGTCGTCGGGAGTATCCAGGCCGAGCAGCAGATTTGGATCCACCTTTCGTCCGGGTCTTTCATGCAAGCGGCGCAGAACCTGCGCCAGGTCGGCGGGACCGAGCTTGCAAGCTCAGCCGGCGCCGTGCGAATACTGCGTTAGGCGTACTGCGTCCGGGCCGGCAATAGAGGTTTTCACCAGTCATTTATACCGTGACCCCCCGGAACCCCCCGCGTTGGGTAGCCTGAAGGAGATGGCGCCTTCGCGAGATAACAAGTCCGGCAAGCCGCCGCAGCGCAAGGTCGGCGGCGAACCGGCAAGCAGACCGGCCAAGAAAAGCACGGGCTCCGCAAGGAAAGCCCCGTCCTCAAGCGCCAAGCCCAAGCCGAAGGCGCACGGCACGAAAGGCAGCCACAGCGCGGTGCCCAGGGGCATTGTTTCCAGAGCAGGACGACTCGCCTTCACTTCGTTCAAGGGATCCGTGAGGCTGGCCATGTACGCCCCCCGCAAGCTCCTGCACCTCAGCTCCACCCAGAAGATGCTCGAGGAGATGCATGCAGCCACCGCGAGAGAACTGGTGGACACCCTCGGCCGGCTCAAGGGCGCCGCGATGAAGGTCGGGCAGCTGGCGTCTTTTATCGACGCCGGCGTGCTGCCGCCCGGAGTTCGGGACCTCTATCAGGCCACTCTCGGCTCCCTGAGAGACGCCGCGCCTCCGATGAACCCCCGGCTCGTCAACGAAGCCTTCGTCCGCGAGTTCGAGGCTGAACCCGACGAGCTATTTCTCACCTTCGAGATGAAGCCCTTCGCCGCCGCAAGCCTGGGACAGGTGCACCGTGCCCGCATGACCGACGGGCGTGACGTGGTGGTGAAGATCCAGTACCCGGGAATCGACGCGGCCGTGAAATCCGACCTGGCGATGACCGCCGCGGTGAAGCCCTTGCTGCCTTTGCTGGCCCCCGGCCTTGAGGTGGACGAGGCAATGGAGGAAATTAGAGCAAGAGTCCTGGAGGAGTGCGACTACCTCTACGAGGCCAAAAGCCTCGACTATCTGGCCGAGCGCTATGAGGGCCATCCGTTCGTATGGGTGCCCCGGTCGATCCCCGAGAGGTCGTCGCTGAGAATCCTCACGATGGAAAGGGCAACGGGAATGCCCTTCGACCAGATGCGAAAGCTTCCCCAGGCGCAAAGAGACCGAATCGGCGAAATCCTCTTCCGTTTCTACTACGGTTCACTGCACCGCTACGGGTTCACCAGCGCCGATCCTCACCCCGGAAACTACATGCTTATGGAAGACGGCCGAATGGCTTTTTTCGACTTCGGCCTAGCCTGCCATCTGCGGGACGAGATGAAACCGGACATGCTCCAAGGACTTCAGGCCCTGAACAAAGGCGACGTCAAGAAATTCTTCAAGGCCGGCATCGAGATGGGATACGTGAGCAATACAGGTGGGATCGACCCCGAGCGCTTCTTCGAATGGGGCTGCTTCTCACTGGCGCCCCTCATCACCGACGAGGACTACACGTTCACCAGAGCATTCATCGCCGACCGCACCTCGGCGCTGCTCGATGTGCGCAACCCCTGGTGGTCGTTCATCCGCCGGCTCAACATGCCGAGCTGGGCGATCCTGCTTTACCGGCTTGAACTGGGTCTGTTCGCGGTGCTGGCCCAACTGGGGGCCACCGGGAACTGGCACCGCATGACGATGGAGTTTTACGGGAAAGTCAAGCCCACCACCGAGCTGGGAAGGATCGAAAGGGAATGGCTGAGCGGCCGGCCCGGCTAGATACGCTGCTCGAGACCGATCGACTCCCGCAACTCCTTCACATCGCCTTTTAGGTCCTTTAACTTCTCCGCATCCTCGAGGTCGGCATGAACGAAATGGTCCATAAGGTCGGCCAGCCCGTCGGCCATGGCGTTTAGTTTCTCCTGGATCGCTATCTCGGCTCTCCGCTGGCTGTTTTGCAGGATCGCCACCAGGAGAAACGTGAGGATGGTGGTGGGCGTGTTGATCAGCAGTTGCCAGGTGTCGAAGTTACCGACCAGCGGATAGGTCGGCAGCCATATAACCACCAGCCCAAGGCAGAAGGCAAAGAAGGGCGCTCTGCTTACAAATTCCGAGGCCCGCTCCGCGAAGCGGTCGAAGAAACCTCTCTTTTCTTCCGTCGGCAT
>JBOGWH010000145.1:0-2475 GCA_050692975.1 Actinomycetota bacterium
ACTTCTACCTTGCCCGGTTTCATTCCAACGGCGCCCCCGACGAGTCTTTCGGCCCTCCGGGTGGCCGAGGAATTCGCACTTTCGACCGAGCCGACCCGATGGATCATAACTACGGCTTCTCGGTGCGCCTGCAGAATGACGGCAAGATCGTGTTTGCCGGTGGAAGCCATAAGGGCGCCCTCGGCCCTCCGCGGTTTTCGCTGTTTCGTTTTAATCCCGATGGGAGTCCGGACTCGACCTTCGACACGGCGGAAGGACCCCTGGATCACGAAATCGGCATCGCCTTCGATATGTTGATCCAGCCCGACGGAAAGATCGTAGCGGCGGGCGGCCGCAGCCTGACCACGATGAACAGCCGGCCCAACGCTTCTGCCGGCGACTTCATCATCGCCCGGGTGAACAGCGATGGATCGGCCGATGATGGAGGACCCCGGGACCTGACTCCCGGGGACCGCTTCGGGACGGGCGGGGTTGTTCATACGGATTTCGGCCGTTGGGATCAGGCATTCTCTCTAGCACTTCAGCCCTCTGGCGGGGGGATGAGATTGCTGGCGGGGGGTTGCTCGAGCACTAACTCCAAAGGCTGTGTCTTCGGTGACGGCGACCGGATAAACGGGCAGAAGCAGGCATCGGGGGACGATGCTTCGGGACGATGGACCCCGTACGTTGGCAAGGTGGCCCTGGCGCGCTACAAACTGGAGGACGGCAGTCTCGACCAGGAATTCGGGCAAGGGGGCAAGACCGATCAGATGGACGGTGGCGCCGTCGAGATTGAGGTTTTGGCCGACGGCTACCTGGCTGCCGCGATACGGAGAACCCCCAGCCCGGGCGCGAACGAGAGCGATTTCGAAGTTGCTCGCTTTGAGCCCAATGGGCTTCCCGATACGAGTTTCGGCTCAAACGGCATAGTCACCACGAAGGAGTTTTCGCCGGCATCGCCGGTAAATCCCGTGCCGCAACCGAATGTGGAGAACTTCTCGCAGGCCATTGCCGTTCAGCCCGACGGGAGAATCGTTGCGGCGGGGGCCAGCAACGGCTCGGGGTTTGACGGCGACGAGCTCATACTGGCCCGGTACTTGAGGACGCCCACTGCACTTGAGCCGGATCTCTCGGTTTCAATCTCAGACGCTCCCGACCCGGTTACGAGAGGCGACAATCTCGAGTACCGTATCCAGGTCGAGAACCGGGCCCCCACTCCGGCTTTCGGGGTCGGCCTGATCCAGGCGATACCACAAGGACTGACGGTCCTGTCGGCGACCTCCGACCATGGAGGCTGCTCATCTTCGGGGACTCAGGTCTCCTGCGGGCTCGGGTCCATGTTGCCGGGCGCCAAAGCGACGGTCACCCTCACGGCACTCGTCGGCGCAGTCACCGGCACTGTGATTACAAGCACCGCCGAGGTTGCCTCAGGCGACTATCGCAAGAGCGCCACCGCCGATACCACCGTGGGCCGCCCTGCCGGCGAGTGGACTCTTACCAAGACCATGGCGGAGGCCCGCAGCGCCCACAGCGCGACGGCGCTGTCGGGTCCCGGATGCGGCGACCTGTGCGGCAAGGTCCTGGTTGCCGGGGGGAGGACGGCCGCGGGGGCTCTATCCTCTGCCGAGATCTACGACCCGGCCGCGGACTCGTGGAGCCCCGCCGCGGCGATGGGCACAGGGAGATTCGGGCACACCGCCACGCTTCTTCCCTCAGGAAAGGTGATGGTGGCCGGCGGCGCCACGACCACCCAGCAGGGGATTACCTCAGTGGAAATCTTCGACCCGGCGTCTGGAACCTGGACCCAGGCCGTCCCGATGCTGAAGCCTCGCTACGGCCACACCGCCACCCTGCTGCACACCGGCAAGGTCCTGATCGCCGGAGGCCAGGGGACGCCCAACTCCTTGGCCGACGCCGAGCTTTACAGCCCCGGCCTTCTGAGCCTCGATCCCAACGCTCCCGGCCTTACCCGCACCGGCGCCACCGAGCCTGCCGGGTCGCTGAATCAGGGGCGCAGCTTCTTCACCGCGACGCTGCTTCCCGGTGGCAAAGTACTGGCCGTCGGCGGGTTCCGGGGCCCCCGCTTTGAGATCGATGATGCTGACGATCCCGGGGATTCCGGGGGGCCCTACGGGAAAGCCGAGATTTACGACCCTCGCAGCGGGCAGTGGTCCGACGCCCGGAACAACGCCGTCGGGCGATGGAGGCATACGGCGACCGCCCTTAAGGACGGAAGGGTGCTGGTCGCCGGAGGAAATGTGACCACCGGAGGAGGCGTCCCAACCGATTCAGCCGAGATCTACAACGCCGCGGACAATTCGTGGGCGCCGGCGGCGACGATGGGCGTGTCACGCTTTTCGCATACGGCAACGCTACTTCCCGACGGCAACGTTTTGGTGGCCGGAGGCAGGGCCCGCGAGCCGGCCGGCCAGGCCATCAGGACCGCAGAGCTGTTCGCCCCCTCAACCGGCGGGTGGAAAGCGACCGCCATCATGC
>JBOGWH010000146.1:0-1081 GCA_050692975.1 Actinomycetota bacterium
CTCTCGGGCAGCTTTTCGCCCCACCCTCCGGGTTTCTTGGCCGGGTTGACCCAGGTCGGGTTCTTCCTCTTAGAGACGATTTTGAACTGGCCTTTGGGAGTCGGAAACTTCGCCTCTCCCGTAGCAACGTCGTAAACCTTGAGCAAATTCGCACTCTGATAGTGGAAAAGCTTGTTCTCGCCTACCTTCACGACAAGAACATCTTTGAAGTCCGCAGCCCTGATTCCTGGCGCCAGATCCTTGCCCTGAAGCAGCACCGAGTCCTTACCCGCCCTGGCGGCCGCGACAAGACGCCGCTGCGCCGATTGCGGGTCCAGCTGGTACCCGGAGGCCTCGTTGGTAACTTTGATCTTTCCGTCCGAATAAGCGACGGTGGCATTTACCGGCTGCCGGTTCACGACCCCTTCTATCTTCTTGATAAAGGGCCCCGCCTTATGCGGATCCAGTCTGGTAGCGACCGAGAAGTTGCGGCTGATCGATATGCCGCTGATCCGGTACCAGGCTCGCTGCAGCATCGGCATCGAGCGATGAAACTTGATGGCCCGGTCCAGCACCGGCAGAACGTCGGTTGATGCGCCCAGCGCCCTCGGAGACGTCCGGAACGTCTTTCCCGCGGCCTCGACGGTAATCGGGCGATTAAGAGGGCTCTCGAATTTGGCGATCAAGGCCTTGCGGGCGGCATGAAACTCCATGCCGTCCAGCTTGACCTCGCCGACCCTGACCCCTTTGAGCAGTTCGCTGCTGCGAGTCGCGTCCAGACGGATCGCGGCCGCGGCGACGCCGGCGCCGCTGAGCACAAATACAAGCGTGGGCAGGCCGAGCCAAAAGACCCAACGCGGAAAACGCCGGATTGATCTGCTCCCGCTCATCGCCATAACAACCACCCCATACGCCGGGGCCGCTGTAGGCACCCGGGCGTCCTATTCCCCGAAGTTGCAGATTCTAACGATTTTCCCGGTTTCCCGCCGGGAGAGGGATATATTTAGTGACCCTCTTCGAGCAGCCTGGTGAATCCTGCCTCATCGACGATCGGGACCCCGAGGGCCTCTGCCCTGGCCATCTTGGATCCGGGGTTCTCACC
>JBOGWH010000147.1:0-8068 GCA_050692975.1 Actinomycetota bacterium
GTATCGAACGGCGTCCCAGAGTTGAGCCCTGGAATTTCACGTCCGACTTACCGAGCCGCCTACGAGCTCTTTACGCCCAATAAATCCGGACAACGCTTGCCCCCTACGTATTACCGCGGCTGCTGGCACGTAGTTGGCCGGGGCTTCTTCTGGAGGTACCGTCACTTTCGCTTCTTCCCTCCTGAAAGCGGTTTACAACCCGAAGGCCTTCTTCCCGCACGCGGCGTCGCTGCGTCAGGCTTTCGCCCATTGCGCAAGATTCCCCACTGCTGCCTCCCGTAGGAGTCTGGGCCGTATCTCAGTCCCAGTGTGGCTGGCCACGCTCTCACGCCAGCTACCCGTCGTAGCCTTGGTGGGCCGTTACCCCGCCAACAAGCTGATAGGCCGCGAGACCATCCCGAACCGTCGGAGCTTTCCCATCCTTACCATGCGGAAAAGATGGAGTATCCGGTATTAGCAGCGGTTTCCCGCTGTTATCCCGGAGTCCGGGGCAGGTTTCTCACGTGTTACTCACCCGTTCGCCGCTTTCCTCTCCCGAGGGTTACCCCTCAAGAGATTCTCGCTCGACTTGCATGTGTTAGGCGCGCCGTCAGCGTTCGTCCTGAGCCAGGATCAAACTCTCCGTAGAGTATTTGAAACTGCCCGACAAACGTTTGTTGCGCCCGGAGCTCAGCCCGAAGGCGTCGCACACGGGCGACAATGACGTGCTGCCGGATTTATTACTGTTCAATCCCAAGGAATTTGGGGTTGACTTAAGAGCCAAGCCCGCCACTGGATTCCAGAAGGAACTTCGCGAGGGGTCTGGCCCTTTAAAGCAACACTAATTTTGCTTTGATTGAGCACGCTGTTTAGTTCTCAAGGAGCATCCAATCTCCTCTAAAGTCATTGAGTTCCTCGGGGCCACTCCGCCCCGACAAGCCCTCAGAGGGCACAAAAAACCGCCGGCGAATCCTCGCTCAGCGGCAGGTCGGTCCTGGGGTACTACCTAGGATCGATCTGTTCTTGTGTGCCTCCCTGTTAACTTTAGAAGAGATCTGCGATCTGCCCGGTTTCCCGGACGCTTCGACCGCAAAACAAGAGTACGCTCGCCCCCCTGCATTGTCAACCAGCCGAACGGCAGGCAGAGCTTCGGCAGGTGGGAATGGTCATCAGGCTGCCGGATGATCTCAGGCGGGGACGGCCTCGTCGGCGTGGACCTCGATGGGGTGGTCGGGCACATCGAGGCGCTTGGCCATTTCCCCTCTCGAGGAAAGCACCGCCCACACCACCAGCAGACCCGCGGCTGCAATAAGCACAGTAGCCGGGGCTCCCAGCGTGTCTGCCAGGCGCCCCTGGACGAGGGCCCCCAGCGGAAAGCTGCCGGTGAGCCCCATCAGATAGATGGCAAGCACCCTCCCCCGGATCCGCTCGGGAACCGTCAATTGCACGGTGGTGTTAAGGGTGGCCACGGACGCCAGAAAAGCGGCGCCGCAGATGAGCAGGAAGAATATTCCAGCTGCGTAGGCCCGGAACGTACCGAGGCCCCCCAGGCCTAGGGCAAAGGCCAAAATCGCGGCCGGAGTGATCCGGCTGCGCGGCCATTTCCTGGACGCCGCGCCTAGGGCAACGCTTCCCAGCACCGCCCCGGTACCGTAAGAGGCTCCAAGCAGACCGAAAAGGCCGGGCCCGACGCGATAGACCCGGTCGGCGAACACGGCCGTGAGCTGAAACACCGGGTTTCCGAAGAAGAACACGGCGGCAATCAGAGCCATCGATAGCCGGAGGGTGGGGCTGCGCCAGGAATAGGCAATCGCTTCCCCAAAATCTCTCAATGGCCGCCGCCGCCCGGTGGGCCGCTCGACGGACTGCGGGCGCACAACCGCCAGCGCGCCGATTACGGCGAGATAAGACAGGGCGTTTACCAGAAATGCCCAGGAGGGCCCGAACCGGGCCAGCACCACGCCGGCCACAGCAGGCCCCACGGCCCGGGCGGCGTTGAACTGCGCCGAGTTAAGGCTGATTGCAGAGAGCAGATCCCTGCGAGGAACCAGCTGAGTGATAAATGCCTGCCAGGCGGGCATGGTGGCCGCGAAGGAAAGGCCGTTTATGAGAAGAAGCCCCATGATGGCACCGGGGTGGCGGTACCCCGAGACCCACGCTGCCCACAGCGCCGCGGCCGCGGCTGCCTGGAGAACCTGGCCGGCCAGCAACAGTTTGCGGCGGTCCAGCCGGTCGGCGAGCCACCCGGACCAGGGAGCGAGCACAACGCTGGGAAACAGGCCGGCAAAAGCGGCAACCCCCACCCAAATTGCCCGGTGTGTGACCTGGTACACGACGTAAGGCACGGTCACGTTTTGCATCCAGGTCCCCATGTTCGAAAACAGGGCGCCGGTCCAGAACCGGCGGAAGGCCCGGTGCCGGAGAGCGGAACCTCCCCCGGCGCGCACGGGCCCGGCAGTTATCGGGGTTGCCTCGCGCGGCGCTTTTTGCTCAATCATGGGGTTGATCCACTTTAGCGCCGGCCGAAATTATGCGGTTAGTCGATCTTGGCGGGCTTTGCCTCTTCGGCCAGAGCCTGGGGGCTCAGGGTGGGGCTGGGGGTGGGCGAAGGTGAGGGTGAGGGCGACGGAGATACCGGCTGCTGCCGGGCCGGCGGCCTGTTTGCCGGAACAGTCTGCACCGGCGCGGGCTGATAAGTGAGCTGTGGACTCGGGAGCTCAGCCGCCGGCTGTAGCGGACTTGGAGCGGGACGGGGCTTGCAGCCCGCAGGCTGAGGGGCCGCAGGGCCACCCGGCTGGACGGGTCCCGCCTCCGGGCAAAGTTTGGGCGCGGGATTGACGACAAGTCCGGTCAGTTTGGGCTTGACGAAGTCGACGGCCCGGTACTCACGAACTGCCGCCGACATGAACTTCCGCCAAATCATGGCGGGGAAGGACCCACCCGTCACCTGCCGTCCCCGGACGTTGTTCATCTCCGGAATGTTTCCGGCCTCATCGGGGGGATATCCCATCCACACAACTGCGGTCAATGCGGGCGTATAGCCGGCAAACCAGGCGTCCACGTTCTTTTGAGTCGTCCCGGTCTTACCGGCGGCGGGCCTGTCTATTTTTGCTGCGGTTGCAGTTCCACTGTTTATTACTTCCTTCAAGACATAGTTGACGGTATCGGCGACGTTGGGGCCCAGGACCTGCTCAACTTTCGGCTCCCGCTGCCTGAGGACTTTGCCTTCCGGGGATGCGATTTTCGTGATGATCAAGGGCTCCGGCCGCTTGCCGCGGGCCGCGAAGGTAGTGAAGGCCCGCGCCATCTCCATAGGCGTCACCGCCGAAGTGCCGAGGGTCAAAGCACACCCGGTGTCGCTGGCGGGGATGGGCACGCCGAGGCGCTGAGCAACCGATCGAAACTTGGCCGGGGTGACCAATTTGTCCATCAGCTGCGCGTAGAAAGTGTTGACCGAATTGACGGTCCCCCGGACTACATCGACGGTGCCGAATCCTTTGTTACCGAAGTTAGAAACCTCCCAGGGGGTGCCGTCTTCATTGCGGCAGCGGGGGGAGTCGATCGTGAGGCGGGGCGGGGCGGGCAACCGGGACTTCACAGATTTTCCTTCCTCGACAAGCGCCGCCAGGGTGAACGGTTTGAAAGCAGATCCGGCAAACCGGCCTCCGGTATCGCCCGGCCGCAGGTTGGCGGCGTAGTTATAGCCCCGAGCCCTTCGCGGATCGGCCACATCCCGGCCTCCGACCATGGCCTTGACTCTGCCCTCGGTATCCATCGCGACCATGGCCGCCTCAGGATCATCGGGACGGTTGAGGGTTGAGGAAATTGCTTTTTCGGCCGCCGCCTGCATCTGTAGATCAAGCGTCGTAATGATCTGCAGGCCGCCGCCGAGAACCTGGGACTCGCTGAAGCCGTATTCCTCCGTCATCAGCAGCCGCCGGATGTACTCGAGGAAGTAGCCGGCTTTGGCGGACTCCAGGTTGAGGGTGGGCCCGAGCTTGAACCGCCCGATCAGGTCCTGAGTCCGTGCTCGGGTTGCCTCGGCCTCCGGCAGCATCCCCGCGGCCCTCATGTCGCTCAACACCTCGTTGCGTATCGCCACCGCGGCCTCGGGCTTCTCATCAACCTGGAAGCGGTGAGGCGACCTGATCACTCCTGCCAGGTAAGCGGCTTCGCCCAGAGTCAGGTCCTTCGCATGCTTCTTGAAATAGGCCTGAGACGCAGCCTCGGCCCCGTAGGCGCCACGGCCGAAATAGACGGTATTGAGATAGAACTCGAGGATCTGATCTTTCTCGAACTTGCGCTCGATCTTGCGCGAGAGGGCGATTTCCTTGACTTTGCGAAAGACGCTGCGCTCTCGGCCCACTTCATCGAAGGCGTTGCGGGCGTATTGCTGGGTGATGGTCGAGCCCCCCTGGGTCACTCCCCCGGCTTTCACATTGGAAAACAGCGCCCTGATCATCCCCCGGATGCTGATCCCGGAGTGCCGGTAGAAGTCGCGGTCCTCGGTAGCGATGACCGCTTTCGCCAGATGGGGCGAAACGGCGCTCAACGGAACGATTGTGCGGTTCTCGGCTCCCCGGAGAGATCCGATCAGCTTGCCGTCGTGGGAAAAGACCTTGGTGGCCTGGGCGCCGGGGGCCTTGTCCGGCAGCGGAACGCTGACCGCAAAGGTCGCGAGCACCGCGATGGCCAGCAGGCCCAGCCCCGCCGCCCCGATCAGCGTCCAGGCGCGCGGGGCCACTCGAGAAGTTCGCAGATACCCAGCCAGGCGATGCATTTGCTTCTATGAGTGTTCCGCCGGAGAGGCCTCCTCCAAACCTCGCCGGCCCCTCACAACCGAAGGGCCCGCGGCGCTATTCGAATCGAAGGAGGTGGTGGGTCTTCTTCCCCCTTCGAAGAACGATGTATTTCCCGGCAAGAAGGTCCGGGCCGCCGGTTTCCGTCCCGGTGGCGCGCCGGTTGTTGACGTACACGCCCCCCGAGGATATGTGCGATCGCGCCTCGGATCTCGACCCCGCCAGCCCGGTCTGGACCAGCAGGTCGACCAGATTCAGGCCGCCGGCCGCCTCTGCCGGAGAATGCCTGCTCGAGGGTGCGTCCTCGAAGACCTCGAGCAAAGTTCGCTCGTCGAGCTCCGACAGGTCCCCGAAGAGGGACTCGGAGGCTTTGACCGCCTTTCGCGTCTCCTCGTTGCCGTGGATGAGATCGGTCATCTCACGGGCCAACACCTTCTGCGCTTCCCGGCCCCCCGGATTGGCGCCGAGTTCCACCTCGAGGCGCCCCACTTCTTCGGGGCCCAGAAAAGTGAAGAACTTGAGGAACTGGATCACCTGGCGGTCGTCGGTATTGAACCAGAACTGGTAATAGCGGTATGGGCTCGTTAGCTCGGGGTCCAGCCAAACCGCGGTTCCCTCGCTCTTGGACATCTTCCGGCCCTCCGGCGTAAGCAGTAGAGGTGTCGTCAGGCCGAAGGCGGCCTCGCCCCGGCTACGGCGGATCAGCTCGATGCCGGCGGTGATGTTGCCCCATTGGTCGCTGCCTCCGATCTGCATCCGGCAGCCGAAGGTATCGAACAGGTGGAGAAAGTCGTAAGACTGCAGGAGCATGTAGCTGAACTCGGCGTACGAAATGCCCTGCTCACGCTCTTCCAGCCGGGCTCTAACCGACTCCTTGGAGATCATCATCCCGACGGAGAACTGCCTGCCGACCTCCCTGAGAAAGTCCAGAAGGCCGATCTCGGCAAACCAGTCGGCGTTGTTGGCGAGCACGGCCCGGGATTCACCGGGGGTGAAATCAAGCAACGTTTCCAGCTGGGTCTTGATTTTG
The DNA here is from genome assembly GCA_050692975.1 of Actinomycetota bacterium. GTDB lineage: Bacteria > Actinomycetota > CADDZG01 > JAHWKV01 > JAHWKV01 > JBOGWH01. The sequence continues at coordinate 5,809 of JBOGWH010000147.1, forward strand.
ACGACGTTGAACTCGATCTCCTCCCGGGAAAGCAGGGACCTCTCGGAATCCCGGCCGCTCGGATCGCCGATAAGCCCCGTGGCGCCGCCGGCCAGTGCAATCGGACGGTGCCCGGCGTTTTGGATCCTCCTCAGCGTCAGCAGCTGCAGCAGATGGGCCGTGGTCAGGCTCGGAGCCGTCGGGTCGAAGCCGCAGTAGCAGGTGACCGCCCTCCCCGCGAGTACGTCGCCCAAGCCCGGGTCGGTTTGCTGGTGAACCAGCCCCCGCCACTCGAGATCGGAAAATATGCCGGATGACATCAGCCCAGAGACTAAACTGCGGCGGGTCGTGATGCCCGACATTGCTTGGATTGCATCGCCCCGATCCGGGTAATCTTGACGGGCACGTGAGAACCGGAAATCGCAAGCTGGCACTGATACTGGTTCTCTGCCTGTCTGCCACAGGCTGTGGGGGCACCGCGCCGATCGACGAGAAGAGACTGCAGCCCAAGACCGAGTCGACCAAGATCCTCGCCGCCGACGGATCCACCATCACCACCCTCAAGCAGGAAGAAAACCGCGAAGCGGTCCCCCTCAAAAGAATCCCCAAGCACGTTCGCAATGCCGTTATCGCGATTGAAGACGTTCGTTTTTACACTCACCGGGGCATCGACTTAAAGGCCATCGTCCGGGCTCTGGTGGCCGACGCCAAGTCCGGGAAGATCGTCCAGGGCGGATCCACCATCACGCAGCAGCTGGTCCGCAGCGCTTTGTCGGAGGTCGGGCGCGAGAGCACCATTCGCAGGAAGCTGAGAGAGGCGGTCTTCGCCTACCGGGTGGACTCGGGCTATTCGAAAGCGAAAATTCTGGAGCTTTACCTGAACACCGTGTACTTCGGCGAAGGCGCTTACGGCGTCCAGACCGCAAGCCGCCATTTCTTCGGCAAGGACGTGGAAGACCTGGGGCTTGCAGAGGCAGCGCTGCTGGCGGGGATGATCCGGTCGCCGGTTGCCTACAGCCCGCGGACCAACGGCAACGCCGCGTTGCAACGACGCAACCTCGTTCTGGAGCGTATGCGCCTTGCCCGCCTGGCGAAGCCGGGGGACGTAAACAGAGCGCGTCTCGCCCCACTGGTGATTCCGGAGCAAAAACAGGAGCGCTACCCGGCGGCCTTTTTCGTCGATTACGTAACCCGCCTCATCCAGCGATCCGACGAATTCGCCGCCCTTGGCTCTTCCGAGCAGGAGCGCGGCGACCTTCTTTTTAGAAGGGGGCTGCGAGTACACACAACTCTGGACCCCAAGATGCAGCGGCATGCCGAGACTGCGATCGGCAAGGTGCTGGATCGGCCCGGTGACCCCTCGGCCTCCCTGGTGGCGCTGGATCCGAAAAACGGGTTCGTACGCGCCCTCGTTGGCGGAAAGGACTATTTCGCCGGGGCTGATGCGGACCCGTGCGCTCTCCTCGGAGCAGTCAACGCCGACGGGAGCCCGAAGCTCTGCGCGAAGGTCAACCTGGCTCTCGGTCAGGGAGGGGGCGGGTCGGGACGCCAGGGAGGTTCTTCGTTCAAGCCTTTCGTCCTGGCATCCGCGCTGGAGAACGACATCCGCATGAACGACACGTTCTCGGCTCCGTCATGCATCGACATCCCAGAAGCCGACGCCGGGGGCACCAAGCCCTGGCATGTGTGCAACTACGAGGACCAGGGTTTCGGCGGAGCGGTCACGGTCGGGGAGGGAACCTACCGCAGCGTCAACACGGTCTATGCCCAGATAATCACGGCCATCGGAGCCAAGAAGGTGGGACCGAAGGTCCGGGGGAAGGGATCGGGTCTCGCCAGGGCAGAAGCGGGCGGGCGGGCGGTTGCCGACACGGCCCGCAGGATGGGCATCTGCCGGGGCATCGCCCCGCTACTGAGCAAGGGGGCGTCCTGCGAGCTGTCTCCGGTGGCGTCGGCGGCTCTGGGGACGAATGCGGTCAACGCTCTCGACATGGCATCGGCGTTCGCCACCTTCCCCAACTTAGGCGTCTACCGCAGGCCGATTGCCATCCGCAAGATCACCGACGCTCAAGGCAAGGTGCTCTGGCAGGCAGAACAGGAGACCGAGCAGGCGCTGAGCGCCCCGGTCGCTTACGCGGCTCTGACCGCTATGCAAGACGTGTTTGGAAAGGGCTCCGGGTCCCGAATCGGACAGATCGGCCGCCCGGCCTTCGGTAAGACCGGCACCGCCCAGGAGTGGTGGGTCGCCTGGTTCGTTGGAGGGGCCGGGACCGACCTGGTG
>JBOGWH010000148.1:0-9126 GCA_050692975.1 Actinomycetota bacterium
TGGCTGCGCCCCGCGGCCGCGAAGCCCGCCTCCAGGTCCGTCGGCCCGCAACGGGCTACCAGACCTGCTTCGATCAACGGGGTTAATCGGGAAGCGACGGCCGGCTTGGCTATTCGAGCCACAGCCGAGGTATCCGCCAGGTAATAGGGCTTCAGCCCCAAGCGGAGCGGCGAGCCTCGGAATCTGCGAGCGCCGAGATGTCGATCCCATGCTCGGCCAGCAGGGCTCGCCTGCGGGCGATGAGCGCCAAAACCTCATCCAGGGCCAGATCAACGGCCGCTTTGATCGTGGGAGCGCCAAGCGCCGCGCGGACCTCGTCCAACTTTTGGTCGTCGATATCGATCAGACGCTTGGTCACCAGGCCAATATATCAAAAACATGCTGGCTGGATATATCAGGCCCTTCCGTCCTCCCGAGCTCCGGGTCGCCGGCGCAGTAAGGCGCTTCGAGATGAGGCTGACGTAGAGTTGCTGCGAGGCGACGCACCTCAGCCCGACGAGGGATGGGTAGCCAAAAAGCGAGCGCCAGATCCGTGCAGATCCTGACTCGTGAGGAGGATCGTCGAGGGCGCGTCGGCCTTTGAACCCCTAGACTTCCGGGGGGCTTTATAGCGGATTTGATACACACCGCCCCGGCGATCAACCGGGGGGCGAAGCAGGGATTGCAGGCCGATAACGTCCAGCTTGTCGTCTTGACAGGTGGCCTGCCGCACCGGATCGGATCGGTCGCAGGGTTACTAAAATCTTTTGCATCCGTTTCGTCGGTATCGCCGAAACGGGCTCTATGCAAAAAGAAATATGCAAAAGAAGACTATTGACCGCAGTTTTTCTGGGGCTATCCTTGGACCAACATTAATGCCGCTCCATACCTCAAAAGGGGGATCCGCTATGAAGCACGCAGTACTGAAGCAAATAGCTCTAATAAGTGATAGCCGCAGTCCTGACGCCAGTCTCTAGCCCAAAGGGGGAATGACTTTGAAACTTCTGTCTGGAAAAACCTTTTCTACCGCGGCGGCCGGTTTCGCCGCCTTCGCCATGTTCACCGCCGCCGTCGTATTCATTTCGGCCTCGACCGGGCTTGGCCCGGCTGCAAAACTGATTTCGCCCCGCGACCAGGCGGCCATCAAGGGGGTCGCCAGGCAGACTCTCGCCCAGATGCCGCTGGCCTTCGAAGTTAACCGGGGCCAGACCGATCAGCGGGCCGATTTCATCACCAGAGGCAAAGGCTATCTGGCCTTCCTGAGCGCCGGCGAAGCGGCTTTCAAGCTCGGCGACTCGAGCAAGGGCGCTTCCGAGTCGGCCTTGCGCATGAACCTGATCGGCGCCGATCCCGGCGCCAGGCGCTCCGTTTCGAACCGGCTTCCGAGCAAGGTTAACTACTTCACGGGGAGTGCCTCGGTTCAGGGCCTTCCGACCTACGCAAAAATTGGCTACCGGGGGATTTATCCGGGTATCGACATTTCCTACTACGGCAAGGCCGGGCAGCTCGAATATGACTTCATCGTGGCTCCCGGGGCCGACCCCAAGGCCATAAAGCTTGCTTTTGATGGAGCCGACCGCCTGTCCGTGGGGAAAAACGGCGACCTGATCATCTCGGTCGGCGATCACAAGCTTACCCAGCGCAAGCCCTACCTTTACCAGGAAATCGCCGGACGTCGTGAGACCGTCCCCGGCGGATTTCGAGTGAGCGAGAACACCGTTACGTTCGATACCGGAAAATACGACCCCGCAAGAACTCTTGTTATCGACCCGGTCCTGTCTTACCGCTCCTACCTGGGCGGCGGCGCGAACGACATCGGCTTCGGGGTAGCGGTTGATTCAAGCGGTGCTGCATACATAACCGGCTCAACCCAGTCGACCAACTATCCCACCGTTGGGGGCGTTTCCGGTTGCGCCGGAACATTCACCACAACCTCCCTTCAATGCGACAAGGGAGCAGGCGACGCCTTCGTGACCAAGATGGTCGACGGAGGTAGCGCACTGGCCTGGTCGACCTATCTCGGTGGAGCGAAGGAAGATCTCGGCTGGGATGTGCAGGTGGATTCGAGCGGTAATGTGTACGTGGGCGGCTCAACCGAGTCGAGCGACTTCCCCACGACTGCCAACGCCTTCGACACGACGTGCGGAAGCGATGGAACCTGCAATGCCCCGACACCTGGAGGACTGTCGGCCAGCGACGTATTCCTCGCAAAGCTCAACTCCAGCGGCGATGCACTTTCCTATTCAACGTTCCTGGGGGGAAGTGACGTCGACCTCGACACCAATCCGGCGGCCGGCGCACTCGGCGACCTCGACATTGCCCTGCGTGGGACGGTTGCCGCCATCACGGCCGCCACTGCTTCGTCGGACTTTCCCACCACGTCCACCGGGGACCGTCATTGCGGAACCACCGGGGTCGTGCTGGGCTGCAATCTCACCAACGACGGGTTCCTGTCGCTGATTGACACGGCCAAAAGCGGCGTCTCTTCCCTCGTCTACTCAACGTACATCGGGGGCAACGGGGATGATCAGGGCAAGGGAGTCGCCTTCGATTCGAAGGGCGACGTTTACGTGGCCGGAATCACCTTCGGCTTCCGCCCCGGCCCAAGTGGAACGCCACTGATCAACAACTTCCCGGCGACCACCTCGCTTCAGCCTCTCTACGGCGGGGGTGCAAGCGACGGGTTTGTAGCCAAGTTCGCCACATCCGGCCTTATCGCCACGGGCTCAGTCGCCGTCAAGAACGTGTCGGCGAGCTTCTCGGCCGGGGCGGGATCCCTGATCTTCTCCACTTACCTGGGAGGAGGCGGGACCGACGAGGCCTGGGACGTCGACGTGAAGGGCGAAAACGCCTACGTGACCGGCTTCACCGAGTCTGGCGATGACCCGGCGACTCCGGCTGCAGATGGGCCCACTCCCTACTTCCCGGTCACTCCGGGGGCCTTCGACACAACCTACAACGGGCGGCCGTCTTTGCCCGATGGTTCCACGGCCTTTCTCTCCGGTGACGCCTTTGTGGCCAAATTGAAGCCTGCCGGCGAGGGCCTGGTCTACTCAACGTTCCTCGGAAGCAATACCGCCGATGTGGGCATGGGGATAGACGTCGACTCCACCGGAGCCGCCTACGTAACGGGTTACACCCATTGCGAGACTCCGGTGCTTCATCTGGGGCCGGTTCTGTCGTCCATTCAGATCGGATTCCCTCAAAGCGGCAACGGAACCCAGCGGATCGGGCCGGCCACGACTTCGACCTCGGCGAGCTACACGGTGCACGCCCGGGCGACGGGGTCCAGCGCCTCGGCTTCGGACCCGCTCGACCTCCCTGCCGGGACACTGGTGAATCTGACCGCAGTGCCCGACCCCGTTTCGGGCAAGGCGGTCGTCTTCTCCAACGGCCTGGACAACATCACAGTGGCGGTTGATGGGTTGGGCAACGCGAGCGACTCCGTGACCCCCGTTGATGCCGTAACCACGGGCATCGCCAGGGTGAAGGCACAGCTGGCCGCCAACCCTGCGGCGACTGCGGAAGGCTTGGCCGAGTGGGGTTACCCTGCGCCGACGTGCACCGGTAACTTCCCAACGACGGCCGGGGCGCCGCAGCCTTCCATAAACGGCGACTTTCTCGGCGCCGAGCTCCACAACTCACCAGCCGATCCGTTCCTGACCAAGCTCGACCCGACGGGGTCTGCCCTGGCCTACTCCACTTACCTGGGGGGCAACGACTTCGACCGGGGCTACGCCGTCGCAGTGCGCGAGCTGCCCTCGGGCAATGAAGCCTACGTCACCGGAAGGACGGGCTCGACCCTGATCGGGACGGCTGGAAGCGCCTTCCCGACAAAGCCGTCGGGCAAGGGCAACAGGGACGCATATATCGCAAAGGTAACCGAGCCCTAGGCCTAGGAAAGGAGAAAAACGATCCCAATGGAAAAGGAAGCTCAATTCAGTTCAAATCTCCAGAACTCAACGTCTGGGGCCAAAAGAAAGGAGACAAGAATGGCGAAGCATGAGGGACGCGAAAGGCGGATGTGGCGGCGCAGGTCGCTGTCAACCTCTGGGGTTGTTGCCGGAATCTTGGCGGTGGCCGCCGTAGGCTGGGCGTGCACTCTCCAGGTGGGTACGTTCAAGGTATGCGGCCCGATTCCGATAGCGGATCTCGTGGGCGGCGCCTGCACATCCAAAACCGGCAGCGGCAGCCAGGCGGGCTCGATCAGCGTCAGCGCCGGGGATCCGATCTCGATCACCGCAACGGGCATGAACTCGTCCGCGTACAGCGTCCTGTACACGGATCCCGCGAACACGGCCACCAGCAACTGCCACCTGGCCAGCGCCACAGGGGTCACATCTCTTCTGGGCTACAACGCGGGGGGTTCTCCCAACACCCTGACGGGGCCGGACTTCAGCGCTGGAACGCACCTGGGCACCCTTCTCGGGGGACCCAGCGTCAACGTTCCATCGGGATCGTCCTCGGGCACCGCCAAGGTGTGCACCCAAGATGAGCCCAACCGGGTGACCGGCAACCAGGTCAGCTTCACGATCCTGTAGCCGTCGGGGACTTTACCGGAAACACAAACCCGGGCCGGCCCCGCGGGGCCGGCCCGGGTTTGTGTTTCCGGTAAAGTCCCCGACGGCTACAGGATCGTGAAGCTGACCTGGTTGCCGGTCACCCGGTTGGGCTCATCTTGGGTGCACACCTTGGCGGTGCCCGAGGACGATCCCGATGGAACGTTGACGCTGGGTCCCCCGAGAAGGGTGCCCAGGTGCGTTCCAGCGCTGAAGTCCGGCCCCGTCAGGGTGTTGGGAGAACCCCCCGCGTTGTAGCCCAGAAGAGATGTGACCCCTGTGGCGCTGGCCAGGTGGCAGTTGCTGGTGGCCGTGTTCGCGGGATCCGTGTACAGGACGCTGTACGCGGACGAGTTCATGCCCGTTGCGGTGATCGAGATCGGATCCCCGGCGCTGACGCTGATCGAGCCCGCCTGGCTGCCGCTGCCGGTTTTGGATGTGCAGGCGCCGCCCACGAGATCCGCTATCGGAATCGGGCCGCATACCTTGAACGTACCCACCTGGAGAGTGCACGCCCAGCCTACGGCGGCCACCGCCAAGATTCCGGCAACAACCCCAGAGGTTGACAGCGACCTGCGCCGCCACATCCGCCTTTCGCGTCCCTCATGCTTCGCCATTCTTGTCTCCTTTCTTTTGGCCCCAGACGTTGAGTTCTGGAGATTTGAACTGAATTGAGCTTCCTTTTCCATTGGGATCGTTTTTCTCCTTTCCTAGGCCTAGGGCTCGGTTACCTTTGCGATATATGCGTCCCTGTTGCCCTTGCCCGACGGCTTTGTCGGGAAGGCGCTTCCAGCCGTCCCGATCAGGGTCGAGCCCGTCCTTCCGGTGACGTAGGCTTCATTGCCCGAGGGCAGCTCGCGCACTGCGACGGCGTAGCCCCGGTCGAAGTCGTTGCCCCCCAGGTAAGTGGAGTAGGCCAGGGCAGACCCCGTCGGGTCGAGCTTGGTCAGGAACGGATCGGCTGGTGAGTTGTGGAGCTCGGCGCCGAGAAAGTCGCCGTTTATGGAAGGCTGCGGCGCCCCGGCCGTCGTTGGGAAGTTACCGGTGCACGTCGGCGCAGGGTAACCCCACTCGGCCAAGCCTTCCGCAGTCGCCGCAGGGTTGGCGGCCAGCTGTGCCTTCACCCTGGCGATGCCCGTGGTTACGGCATCAACGGGGGTCACGGAGTCGCTCGCGTTGCCCAACCCATCAACCGCCACTGTGATGTTGTCCAGGCCGTTGGAGAAGACGACCGCCTTGCCCGAAACGGGGTCGGGCACTGCGGTCAGATTCACCAGTGTCCCGGCAGGGAGGTCGAGCGGGTCCGAAGCCGAGGCGCTGGACCCCGTCGCCCGGGCGTGCACCGTGTAGCTCGCCGAGGTCGAAGTCGTGGCCGGCCCGATCCGCTGGGTTCCGTTGCCGCTTTGAGGGAATCCGATCTGAATGGACGACAGAACCGGCCCCAGATGAAGCACCGGAGTCTCGCAATGGGTGTAACCCGTTACGTAGGCGGCTCCGGTGGAGTCGACGTCTATCCCCATGCCCACATCGGCGGTATTGCTTCCGAGGAACGTTGAGTAGACCAGGCCCTCGCCGGCAGGCTTCAATTTGGCCACAAAGGCGTCACCGGAGAGAAAGGCCGTGGAACCATCGGGCAAAGACGGCCGCCCGTTGTAGGTTGTGTCGAAGGCCCCCGGAGTGACCGGGAAGTAGGGAGTGGGCCCATCTGCAGCCGGAGTCGCCGGGTCATCGCCAGACTCGGTGAAGCCGGTCACGTAGGCGTTTTCGCCCTTCACGTCGACGTCCCAGGCCTCGTCGGTCCCGCCTCCTCCCAGGTAAGTGGAGAAGATCAGGGATCCCGCCCCGGCCGAGAAGCTCGCCGACACGTTCTTGACGGCGACTGAGCCCGTGGCGATAAGGCCGGATGTGGCGAACTTGGCTACAAACCCGTCGCTTGCACCCCCGCCGTAGAGAGGCTGAAGCGAGGTGGTCGCCGGGAAGTTGTTGATCAGTGGCGTTCCACTTGGGCCGGGGCGGAAGCCGAAGGTGATTCCGGCCACGTAAACGTCGCCCTTCGAATCGAAGGCGACTCCCTTGCCCTGATCATCCCCGTTGCCCCCGATGTACGTTGAGTAGACGAGGGAAGAGACGCCGCTTTTGGCCGTGTCAATCAGCGACAGGAACCCGTCGTTGGTGAGATTGCAGCCCAGCACGACCCCGGTGGTTCCGCAATGACGGTCCCCGGTGGACGTGGTGGGAAAGTCCGACGAAGCAGTGGCGGCCGTGATGGCGGCAACCGTCCCACGCAGGGCAATGTCGAGGTCGCCGAGTGCGCCGGCCGCCGGATTGGTGTCGAGGTCGACGTCACTTCCCCCCAGGAACGTTGAATAGGAAAGTGCATCGCCGCTGGAGTTGAGCTTTGCGAGGAATACGTCGCTGGCCGACAGTCCTCCAGGTGTCGGGGCATTGCAGGTTCCATCGCTTCCGCACGTCGTGTCGAAGGCGTTGGCAGTCGTGGGGAAGTCGCTCGACTCGGTTGAGCCGCCCACGTACACATTACCGCTCGAATCCACCTGCACATCCCAGCCGAGATCTTCCTTCGCTCCACCGAGATAGGTCGACCAGGCCAGTGCGCTACCTCCGTCGACCATCTTGGTCACGAAGGCGTCGCCTGCTCCCTTGTCGCATTGAAGGGAGGTTGTGGTGAATGTTCCGGCGCAACCGGAAACGCCCCCAACGGTGGGATAGTTGGTCGACTGGGTTGAGCCGGTTATGTATGCAGCACCGCTTGAATCAACCGCTACCCCGAAGCCGATGTCGTTCGCGCCGCCGCCCAGGTAGGAGCGGTAAGACAGGACCGGGTCGATAACAAGAGTTCTTGCGGGGTCGTATTTTCCGGTATCGAACGTAACGGTGTTCTCGCTCACTCGAAATCCGCCGGGGACGGTCTCACGACGTCCGGCGATTTCCTGGTAAAGGTAGGGCTTGCGCTGGGTAAGCTTGTGATCGCCGACCGAGATGATCAGGTCGCCGTTTTTCCCCACGGACAGGCGGTCGGCTCCATCAAAAGCAAGCTTTATGGCCTTGGGGTCGGCCCCGGGAGCCACGATGAAGTCATATTCGAGCTGCCCGGCCTTGCCGTAGTAGGAAATGTCGATACCCGGATAAATCCCCCGGTAGCCAATTTTTGCGTAGGTCGGAAGGCCCTGAACCGAGGCACTCCCCGTGAAGTAGTTAACCTTGCTCGGAAGCCGGTTCGAAACGGAGCGCCTGGCGCCGGGATCGGCGCCGATCAGGTTCATGCGCAAGGCCGACTCGGAAGCGCCCTTGCTCGAGTCGCCGAGCTTGAAAGCCGCTTCGCCGGCGCTCAGGAAGGCCAGATAGCCTTTGCCTCTGGTGATGAAATCGGCCCGCTGATCGGTCTGGCCCCGGTTAACTTCGAAGGCCAGCGGCATCTGGGCGAGAGTCTGCCTGGCGACCCCCTTGATGGCCGCCTGGTCGCGGGGCGAAATCAGTTTTGCAGCCGGGCCAAGCCCGGTCGAGGCCGAAATGAATACGACGGCGGCGGTGAACATGGCGAAGGCGGCGAAACCGGCCGCCGCGGTAGAAAAGGTTTTTCCAGACAGAAGTTTCAAAGTCATTCCCCCTTTGGGCTAGAGACTGGCGTCAGGACTGCGGCTATCACTTATTAGAGCTATTTGCTTCAGTACTGCGTGCTTCATAGCGGATCCCCCTTTTGAGGTATGGAGCGGCATTAATGTTGGTCCAAGGATAGCCCCAGAAAAACTGCGGTCAATAGTCTTCTTTTGCATATTTCTTTTTGCATAGAGCCCGTTTCGGCGATACCGACGAAACGGATGCAAAAGATTTTAGTAACCCTGCGACCGATCCGATCCGGTGCGGCAGGCCACCTGTCAAGACGACAAGCTGGACGTTATCGGCCTGCAATCCCTGCTTCGCCCCCCGGTTGATCGCCGGGGCGGTGTGTATCAAATCCGCTATAAAGCCCCCCGGAAGTCTAGGGGTTCAAAGGCCGACGCGCCCTCGACGATCCTCCTCACGAGTCAGGATCTGCACGGATCTGGCGCTCGCTTTTTGGCTACCCATCCCTCGTCGGGCTGAGGTGCGTCGCCTCGCAGCAACTCTACGTCAGCCTCATCTCGAAGCGCCTTACTGCGCCGGCGACCCGGAGCTCGGGAGGACGGAAGGGCCTGATATATCCAGCCAGCATGTTTTTGATATATTGGCCTGGTGACCAAGCGTCTGATCGATATCGACGACCAAAAGTTGGACGAGGTCCGCGCGGCGCTTGGCGCTCCCACGATCAAAGCGGCCGTTGATCTGGCCCTGGATGAGGTTTTGGCGCTCATCGCCCGCAGGCGAGCCCTGCTGGCCGAGCATGGGATCGACATCTCGGCGCTCGCAGATTCCGAGGCTCGCCGCTCCGCTTGGGGCTGAAGCCCTATTACCTGGCGGATACCTCGGCTGTGGCTCGAATAGCCAAGCCGGCCGTCGCTTCCCGATTAACCCCGTTGATCGAAGCAGGTCTGGTAGCCCGTTGCGGGCCGACGGACCTGGAGGCGGGCTTCGCGGCCGCGGGGCGCAGCCA
>JBOGWH010000149.1:0-15125 GCA_050692975.1 Actinomycetota bacterium
TTCATTCAGGATCCTGCGGTTGGCCTGATGGGCAATCAGCAGATCAAATCCTTTTCCACCCATGTTGGTGGCCTGTGCGCTCATGCTTCTCACCGCACGCCGATATACCTCGCGTCCGGCCATCCGAATGCAACCGGGCCGGCCGTTACCGGCATCCGCCAGGCGTGTACCGCTCTGAGGGACGATGACATCTTCTGCACCAGATCCATCCGAACCCAGATCGAAGGCGACCGGGCCGGTCTGGGGGTCGGGCTCGACCACAACTGCACCGGCCCCGTCCCCGAAAAGCGGAGCCGTCTTGGGATCGTCGAGATTCAGGTGCCGGGAAAGAAGATCAACCCCGACGAGTAGAAGGCGCCCGGCAATGCCCGCCGAGATCATCCCCTGGGCCGCTGCCAGCGCATAAACGAAGCCGGAACAGGCGGCCCCGAGGTCAAATGCCCCCGCCGTCGGTATTCCAAGTGAATCCTGGATGAGGCTGGCGGTGGGAGGAAATATGTAGTCGGGGGTGCAGGTGGCAACAATTACATGATCGATTTCGGCTGCCGTCCTTCCCGAGGTCTCCAGAGCCGCTGCGGCGGCCTGCCCGCCGAGACTGGCGGCGGAATCCTCCGGAGAAGAAAATCGCCTTTCCTGGATCCCCGTACGGGTTTCGATCCATTCCGCCTCGACGCCGAGCCGCTTCGCTATTTCGTCGTTGTCCACGACGCGGGCAGGCAAGGCCTTGCCGACCCCGGTGATCTTTAGTCCCGGGCCTGCTCGGTTGAAACTGGTTCTGTTTGGATTCGCCTCCGGCGTCACTGACACCTTAGCCAGGCGACCGGGGTAGAAGCGCTCACCGGGCTCCCCTCCGGGATGAGATGTCCCATCACCCATCCCGAGAAGGGTGAGCAGACGGGACGCTTTTCGCCGCTTGTTGAGATCACTGTTCCTACCACCTGGCCCTTCGTTACGTACTGGCCTCGAACAGTGTACTCGCCGAAACTCGATCGGAACCGGCCGTTACATGGGGCCAGCACGAGGCGCTCCTCAACATTGAGCACCTCTCCCACCGGGTCGAAGTCCATGTCCTCCGCCTCAACCTCGTCCTGGGGAGGGGGCGACAATTTGGGGGGTGCAAGAGTTTCGGGCCCGGGGCTTAGATCGGGCCGGGTTTCTGCCTGGGCCTGCTTGATCAACAACGCGGTTTCAGCCATTCAGATCCTCCTTAAGTGCCCGCAAGGGCCCCTGCTTCGTCGGCTACCGTCCCCGCCTCGTCGTCGCTTCTGACGGCCCACAGTTGTATCTGGGGGTCCGTCTGGCGGACCAGCCCCCGCAGGACGGTGCCCGGACCGACCTCCACCATCGCCGCCACTCCGTCGGCGGCAACGCGCCGTACGGCTTCGACGAAACGGACTGGCGAAATCAGGCCCCTTACCAAAAGCCTGCGGATCTCCGCGGGGTCGCGGTGCGGGAGAGCGTCTGCGCACGAGTAGAAATCGCAGGATGGTTCTTTTACCTCAACTTCTGTAAGTGCTTTTTCGAGCTCCTCCGCGGCGCTCGCCATAAGTGGGCAGTGACTTGCCATGGGTACTTCAAGCCGGATGACCTTCGAGGCACCCGCCCTAATGCACTGTTCGGCTGCCTTGCTGAGTGCTTGATCGGTGCCGGATATTACGGTCTGTGAAGGGCTGTTGAGGTTGGCGGCCCAAACGCTGGTGACTTCGGCACAGATCTCCTGGACGCTGGCAGAGGGAAGTCCGATTACGGCGGCCATTCCGCCGGGATTCTGCTGCGCCGCCCTCGACATGGCTCTTGCTCTAAGCGAAACAAGCTTCAGAGCATCCTCAAAATCTATGGCTTCCGCGGTGACCAGGGCAGCGAATTCACCGAGGCTGTGGCCGAAGACGCCTGCGGGCCTCAGGCCCCTGGACGAAAGTGCCCGGGCCGCGGCCGTGCAGGTAATCAGAAGAGCAGGCTGAAGTCTCTCAGGGGCCCAGGTGGGCTTGGGGTCTTCGATGCTTATGGGTTGGAGGTCGTCGCCGATGACCTCTCGCGCCGTCCTGAAAAGATCGGGAGCCAGACTCAGATCGGCCGCCATCCGGGCGCGCTGGGACCCCTGGCCGGGAAACATCCAGGCAACACTCAAAATCCCGGTTTCCTTTGTCCCCACAGCGCTGGCATGCTAGTTAAGACCTCGGAGATTGCCGCGAGTTACAGAAAGCGGTGTAAATAGCCTGTTAAGTCGCCTGAGGCTCCGGGGGTTGGGCAAGGGGCCCCGGAGGGCCCCTTGCAAGGCAGCCGGCCTGTAGGCCGGGTTCTGTCCTCGCCCCCGGCATGCCGGGGCGATGGGCGGCCATCTATCTGGGACCGGCGTCTCCGCCGGCCTCTAGCGACCTACCCGGGGCGGTTGAAGCGGGCAACTCCATGTCCCCTGTTGGTCTTGCTCCAGGTGGGGTTTACCTAGCCGCCGGGGTCTCCCCCGGCGCTGGTGCGCACATACCGCACCGTTTCACCCTTGCCCAGCGCCCTGAGACGATGGGCGGTATGCTATCTGTTTCAATTTCCGCCGGTTTCCCGGCCTGGGGGTTACCCAGCACCCTGCCCTGTGGAGCCCGGACCTTCCTCAACCCGCCGGCGTTGGTCTGGCCAAAAGGCCCTCGCTTACCGGCAAGTCGCGGCCGCCCGGCCAACTGCCAACTTCCAGTTTACGCCCGGGCGAGCCCTGGGTCCTGGGTATGGTGGCGTCGTGAGAATTGTGCTCGTGGCCGTTTGCTTCCTCGCCTTGGGCGCGTGCTCCAGGCCCACCGTCAAGCCGGCGGCAACAGGCCCTCCTCCCCAACCTCCGCCTCTGTTCGACGACGAGAATGTGCCCCTGCCTTCCCCGGTCACCCCAGGGGACATCGTCTCTTTGGCGCCGCAGTTCACAGAGGTGCTGTTTGCCCTGGGCGCAGGCGAGCGGATCGTGGCCGTGGGGCCGGGCGAGACCTTTCCGCCTCAGGCCACCGCCCTGCCCTCGATACCCGCTGCCCCCTCCGGTGAGCCGGACCCGGCGGCAATCATTCAGCTGAGACCCTCGCTCGTTCTGGCGGCCGGGTTCCCCGGGGCGCCCTGGAAAGCACAGTTGCGAGAGGCCGGGCTCACGGTGGCAACATTCAACGCAGCGAGTATCTCCGATGCTCTTTCCGATATTGCCTCGGTGGCCCGCGTTGCCGGGCTGGACGCGACCGGCATGTCGGCCACGTTGAACGCCGCCGTGAAACGGGCCCGCGAGGATGCGACGGACGGGAAGGAAAAGGTCTTCGTGGAGGCCATCTACCCTCCTCTCACCGGAGCAGGCATGGGAGGATTCGTTGAGGACATGGTCAAGGCCGCGGGAGGCGAACTTGCCGCCCCGGCGGGGCCGGCCGAGACGTTTCAATGGTCCCCGCCGGACATCGTCTCGGCCGGGGCGGGGGTGTATCTGGCCCCCCTTTCTTCCGGCGGCAGTGAAAGCTCGGTCCGCAGCCGGCCCGGATTTTCCCGCCTGGCGGACGTCCGCATCGAGATGATCGAAGACGACCTTGTCTTCCGCCCGGGGCCCCGGATACCCGGTGCGGTGAGACGCCTTGCCGAAATCATTTCGGCCGGCTAAGCGGCCGAGGGCTCCTTGTCGGTCAAGCGGCCCGTCTTTAGAAAGGCCTTTATCCGCGGGCGATCAAAAAGCCGGTAGGCCGCGGCGAAGTAAACGAGCAATGCGATTCCTGCGATCTCCATGAGCCACTTGACCCAATGCTCCAGGGGGTGGAGAAGCGGGTCGAGCCAGCCGGTCTGTGAAGCCGGGAACCCGGTCGAGAAAAACGGCCAGAACAAGGTGATCGGGAAGTTCCACATGGCGTCGAAGACCAGGTGTAATGCAGAGGCTATCGGCAGAACGAACCACGTTCTGGCCCTGTTGCCACGCAGGGTGAGCTGGACGAGCAGCAGAATAGAGACGGTTAAAAGAAGGGTGTGTCCGTAAAGACGGGTGGTTGCGAACCTGTCATCAAAGACAAGTCCGATCGGCTTGTCGATCAGATCGGGAAGGATGCCTCCAAGCATGACGACCCGGTAATCGATCGAGCGCCGGCCAAGCGTGAAGAAGACGACGGCAACGGTGGTACCGAGGTGCCAGAAAAGCATTTGCGGCTAAAACAGCGGCTTTTGCGCGGGCTCGGGCTCGGCGTGGGGATTACTGTGAAGCCACTGGTCGATTCCGGCATTGACGAGCTCATCGGCCCCCGAGTTTTGCTCCCTCGGCACCGCCTGGAAAGAAACCTCGGAAAAGCGATTGACCATGGCGACCGCTTCCTCATGCAGGAGGCGAAGGCCCGGATTCTTCACCCGGTAGATCCCCTGCATTTGATTGACGACAAGCTCTGAGTCCATAAAGATCCGCAGTACCCGAACCCGATGGGCGAGAGCGATCCGCAGCCCTTCTATCAGAGCCCGGTACTCGGCGACGTTGTTGGTGCACCAGCCGATCCCCTGTGACACTGATTCGACGACGGCCCCGTGGGGATCCCCCAGGATCGCCCCGATGCCGGCCGGGCCCGGATTTCCTCGTGCTCCGCCGTCGGTGTGCAGGCTGTAGCTCTCGTCCTTCACCCGACGACCAGGATGCGCCCGCACTCGACACATCGGGCCATCCCCTCCGTCCGCTTGAGATTGGCCAGCTCCTGAGCGGGAAGCCTCATGTGGCAGCCCTGGCAGGCTCCCTGTTCCAGAAGAGCAACACCCACCCCTCCTTTTGCGGACCTAACATCCTCGTAAAAATCCAACAACTCTCGATCAAACTTCGGAAGCCGCCGCTGCCTGGCCAGCTCGGTTTCATTCAATTCGGCCGCAATCTCCCTTACCGCAGATTCCTTCCGGGAGCGGGCTTCTGAAATAAGCGAGCCGAGCTTTCCGGCTTCTTCGTTGAGGTCTGCGAGGGCGGCTTCGGCGGACTCCCTCTCGGCCATGACCTCAAGATCCGAGTCCTCAAGGGCGGTGCGGCGCTTTTTGAGGGCCTCAATCTCGGATTGCAGAGCCGCAAGTTCCCTCGGGCTGCCGACGTCTCCTGAATAAAGCTTTGCCTCTTCCGACCTGATCTTCTCGGAAACGAGCTCGATGTCGGCATCAAGGCGCCGTTGCTGCGCCGCGGCATCCAGAGCCTCGCCCTTTTTCTGCGCGATCTTGGAGTCCAGATCAGTCAATTTTTCCTCCAGGGCGTCGAGCTCGAGCTGTTCGGGCAGATTGCGCCTGCGATGCTGGAGACGTTCGATGGCCGTATCCATCTTTTGCAGCTCAAGGAGCTCCATCAGGGATTCACGGGTAGCCTCCACTAGCCGCGATTGTAGTGCTTCCGGAGAACGGACGGCGATCAGGATGGTCGGTCATATCTTCGATCGCGATGGCGGGGGGACTTAAGCGGGTACTGCCCCTCGGCTATCTCCCGGAGAGTCGTAACCAGGAATTCGTGCTCCTGCTCCAGCACCCTTTGGGCGAGAGTCCCGGGGGTGTCGCTTTCGAGGACCGGCACCTCTCTGCGGGCAATAATCGGACCCCGGTCGTATTCCTCGTCCACCAGATGGATCGTGACACCGGTCACTTTTCGTCCGGCGGCGATAACGGCCTCGTGAACCTTTGCCCCGTACATTCCCGGCCCGCCGAACTCGGGAAGCAGCGCCGGGTGAATGTTCAGAATTCTCCCCTCGAAACGCTGCAGCGTCACGGGGCCCACGAGCTTCATGTACCCGGCCAGCAGGATCCAGTCGCAGCCGTGCCCGGACAGGGTATCCGCCATCTCACGATCCAGTGCCGGAGGGTCGGGATGAGTGCGGGAGCTCAGATGAACGGCGGGGATATCGTTGCTCGCGGCGCGCTCCAGCGCCACCGCATCGGCATTGTTGCTGATAACCACCGCCACTTCGAAATCCAGCCGGCCGTCTCCGATGGCGTCGATGACCGCCTGCAAATTGCTCCCCCGCCCGGATGCTAGAACGCCCAGCCGAAGGGGCGCCCGGGGGGCGGTATTCGCTTTCTGCTCCGCCTTATTGCGCGGCGCCCGCTTTTCTCTTCTTTAAGCCGGGGCGCTTTCCATGTCCCGGGAGTATTTGCCAAAGCGGGCCAGGGAGTTCATCTTGGCCCGAAGTGCATAAGCCTCTTGAGCGGCTTTGAAGTTGGATTCCTCACCCTTCCAAAGCTTGAGGGCGGGCGCCTGCAGCGCCCTCCCATATGAGAAGCTGAGCTCCCAGGGCGCGGCGCCGATCCTGTTCATGGCGTCGAGATGCTCGGTGGCAAGCTCGTCGCTCTGGCCCCCCGACAAGAACACGATCCCCGGGACGGACGCGGGGACGGTGGTCCGCAGGCACCGCAGGGTTGCCTCGGCCACGGTCTGGACGTCCGCCTGGGTCGAGCACTCGGTGCCCGAGATGACCATGTTGGGCTTGAGAAGGATCCCTTCGAGCATGACCCTCTGGGCGAAAAGCTGGTCGAAAACCGTGTGCAGGGTTGCCTCGGTGACCTCGTAGCACCGCTCGATAGAGTGCGGACCGTCCATCAGCACCTCCGGCTCGACGATCGGAACGATGCCCGCTTCCTGACAGAGTGCGGCGTAGCGCGCGAGGGCGTGAGCGTTGGTTTCGAGGCAGTACCTGGTCGGCGTCGCGTCCCCTATGGTGATGACCGCCCGCCACTTGGCAAACTTGGCTCCCAGTTCCTTGTATTCGCCGAGGCGTTCCCGCAGCCCGTCAAGGCCCTCGGTGATTTTCTCCCCGGGAGAATTTGCAAGCTGCTTGGCGCCGGTATCCACTTTGATACCGGGCATCATGCTCTGGCGCTCCAGCAGCTGCGGGAAGGGAGTCCCGTCGCCGGCGCTCTGGCGGATCGTCTCGTCGTACAGAATCACCCCGCTGACCGCATCGTTGGCGCCGGGGGTGGTAAAGAACAGCTCGCGATAGGTACGCCGCGTATCCTCGGTGGACTGGATCCCCAGCTTGTCGAATCTCTTCGTCAAGGTCGGGGTGCTCTCGTCCGCAGCCAGGATCCCCTTTCCCTCTGCGACCAGCTCCCGGGCTACCGTCTGAAGCTCTTTGGCAAATTCCATTGTTTCCTGCATTGCTACCTCCACTTTTTCACGATCTACGAGGAGAAAACCCGATTATATTGCCGCAGCCCGGCGCGAGCAGCCGGTTATATTGCCGCAGCCCGGCGCGAGCAGCCGGGCCAGTCAGCTGGGTCCCCTAGCTTCCCGTCAGCGGCGCGGTGCAAAATGCGCACCTTTTCGCGAGCTTCGGCACCGAGCTCAGACACTCGGGACAGTCGATCTTTTCCGACTTCAGGTCCGGCTCCGTCTTTCGCAGGTTCATCAGCTTATTAAGCGGCTTGACCACCAGAAAGAAAAGCACGAGTCCTACAAGGATCAGGGAGATCAGGGAGTGGACGAAAATGCCGTAAGTTACCGGTTTGCCGGCAACATCGAAGGACAGGTTTTCCAATTTGCCGGTGCTGCCGAACAGGGCGATGATCGGCTTAAGCGCAACCTCTACGACCGAGTCGACCAGGTCGTGAAAAGCTGCCCCCATCACGACTCCAACCGCCAGATCCAGGGCGTTGCCGCGCAAAACGAAGTCTTTGAATTCTTGGAGGACCTTTTTCTTTTCTTTCTTCGACCTAGGCATATCCGATCTCCTTGTTGGCGACGGGTCAGAACGGATTCTAAGGACACCGTGGGATAGACTCGGCCGCGCGAGCCGACCAACCCCCCGCCGGCCCAAAAAGGAGGCTTTTTGGAAGAGGACATGCCTTTCGGATCCACGCCCGAGTCGCCCGACGCCACCGAGGCCGCGGAAGCCGCCAGCGAAGGAGCCCTGGCCCTCGCCGAACAATTCTTGTTGACTGTCGCCTCAGGCGATGCCCGCGCGATGTGGGAGCTATTCAGCGAAACCGCCCGTGCCTTCATCGTCGGCTTGGGCCACGAAAGAGGCATGCAGTTCGACCTCGTTTCCAGGCTCAAGCAGGGCACCGCCTCCGATCAGGAGCTCGATGAGTTCCTGGGTGACCTCATGCTGGGCATCCAGCGAGACCTTGCCGGGCTGGACTACACGAGGCTGGCATTCGAATCGGTTGCCGAGCCGGAGGCGCCCATGCAGGTGCGGGTCAACTATCTGGTCCGGCTGGGGCCCGAGATGGAAGGAATGCAGGCGGCCATCCCGGCAGGCTCGATATTGCTCAGCCTCGAAAATGACGAATGGAAGGTGGAACGACTTGTGCCCCGCCCCGGCGACAGCGTTAAAGCCGATAAGGCGCCGCCCGGCGCCGGATGAATGAGGAACCGGCGGCCGCTTTTGAAGCGGCCCTGACCACCAGAGCTCTTGGAAGACCGCTTCGCTTCTATCCTTTCGCGGTTACCGCCGAAGCGCTGGCCCTGGCGTGGGCCCGGCAGGAAAACGGGCCGGAGGGCGCCACAGTGGTCGCCGACCAGGAACTATCGCCCCGGCAGCGAAAAGGGCCCTCCTGGACGCCCTTCCCCTCACTCGGCCTCTACTTCTCCATCGTTCTTCGGCCCGGACTGCCTCCCGAGGGGGAAGGCCTTCTGTGGCTGCTGGCCTCGCTGGGGGTGGCCGAAGGGCTGGGGAAAGCCACCGGCCTGGAGACCAGGGTCAAGTGGCCCGACGATATTCTCGTCGGCGGCAGGAAAATCGGCGGTATGAAGATCGAGGCCCAACTGGGCCCCGGAGAAATCGCAAGCGCCGTTGTGACGGGAAGACTGAATATCAATGTTCCCGAGGACTCCTTCCCTGACGCCATCCGTGATCGCAGCACCAGCGTGCTGATGGAAACCGGAAGCGAGATGGCCTTGCCGGAAGCTCTGAACGCAGTGCTCGGGGGGATAGAGGAACGTTATGAAAGCGACGATGTCTCCAGGATGATGCAGGCGTATCTTGAGAGGTGCGAGACGATCGGAAAGCGGGTGAAGGCGTTGCTTCTTCCCAAAGGGGAGGTGGCGGGGGTCGCCACCGGGGTGGATCCTTTCGGTTCGCTGCAGATACAGGTGGGTGGCCGGACCGTCCCTGTGGTGATCGACACCCTGAAAAAACTCGAGCAGGCCTGAGAACAGGGCCGCACCCGCCGTCGGCGTTGTCGGTTGCCCGCCCGGTGCAAATCGGTCAGCCCGCAATCAAACCGTGGTCGCGGGCCAGGCTCAGCATCTCCGCCTGAGTGTGGGTTTGCGTCTTGGCAAGCATATTGTCGACGTGGTTGCGCGCCGTCTTCGGACTGATAAAAAGATCCTCCGCGATTGCCTGAAGAGAATGGCCGAGGCTGAGCAATCCGAGAATTTCCAGCTCGCGGCGAGTCAGGGTGCGCAAGCGCTCCCATATCTTGTCCGATTGTCTCGTCCGGCCGGCTATTTTCGCGGCCATTTCCTTCAGTTCTTCCGGGTACACGGGCGACTCGCCCTCCTGAGCCCGTCTCACGGCATCACCCACCTGATCCACGGTCAAACTTTCAGGCAAGAAACCAACTGCCCCGGCGGAAAAGCAATTCTCAATTTCAGGAGCGCCGTGGAACCACGAAAGGACAATGACTTTGCAGCCTGGAGCGAGCTTTCGCACGGCCTGAACGACGGCGGGGCCCTGCATACCGTGCAACCAATAGTCGACAAGCAGCACGTCGGGCAGATATAGCTCGACCAAGTCGACGGTCTGCTTTCCTGAAACGGGGTGCTCGGTGAGGAGCTTCAGGTCCGCAAGTTCCCTCAGCGCACGTCCCAAAGAGTCGGCCAGCAACCGCCTGGAGTGGGCTATGAGCAGCGTCGTCGCGGGCATGGGGGCAATGTTAAGGCCCCTCCGGTCGCCCTTAAATAGGGGATTTTCCTTATTTCGCCCCCGCCCTAGCCTGCGAACATGCCTTCAGGACGGGAAATGAGGGACTTTCCTTATTTACCCGGGCTCTCTTGCGTGCTCAAATGTCAAAAGACGACAAAAGCATCGTCGGCGATTTACCCAACCGAGAAGGGACCCATGGTGAAAAATCATCACACAAACTACCTGGTGGCGGCGGCCATCTTCGCCCTTGCTACAATGGCCGGGGGCGCCTGGGCGTGCTCGGCGCAGTCGTCGATCTCTCTGTTGCCCCGGTCGGCGCCCGCGAGGACACAGATCTCCGCCGCCGGGGACTGGGCTTCGGTCCAGGCCCCCGTTTCGAACAAATCACAGGTTGAAATCCGCTGGAACGCCACCGATGGACCCAGGGTCGACGTCGCCACAACCCTGGAAGGCAACGAGTTCACCAGCCAGGTCGTCGTACCCGAGGTGGCTCCCGGCGTTTACTACATTGTGGCGGTCGCCGACGGTCAAAAAATTTCCTCCGCGCCCTTTGAAGTCACCCTTTCCTCCTCCGCCGGCGCCGCGGGCACTCGCGGGGAGTCAAACGACTTGTGGAGCGCCTTTAACGCACAGGCCGCCGGCGGCATTGAAGGCGACGGACGCCCCGAAGGCGCGGCGGCTTCGAAGGCAGGAGCGGCCCTGGGCGCGGCGATGCTGGCCCTGGGCGCGGTGGGACTTCTCCTTGCGCCCGTCGTCGTAGCCCGCCGTACCGGCGGAAGGGCGAGAACAAATTCGTGAAACCGGAGATTACCGCGGGGCGCCCCGGCCCTCAATAAGCGAAATCAGTCGCCTCGATTCCAAGGCCGGCCTCGAAGGCGAACCGCGGTCCGCAGACATAGGGAGATTCGATGGGTTCCAGACCAATGGATGGCAAAGTTCCCCCAAAATGCCGCACGTTGGGGGCGCGAACGTGGTTGGCCCTGTTGACCGGCACCCTGCTCGTCTCCTCCCTGTACGGGGCCGGCTCCGCCGCCGCCTCGGCCGGGCCGTGGAGGGCGGCCGCGCCGATGGCGCCGGCACGAGACCAATTTTCGGCCACACCACTTGCCGATGGAAGAATCTTGGTGGCCGGGGGTTTGCTTGTCGGCGCCGACCCCGCCCGGTCGGCGGTGATTTACGACCCCCCGACCAACGCCTGGGTGCAGGCGGCGCCGATGGTCACGTCTCGCGCAGGTCACTCCGCCACTCTGCTTACCGACGGCAGAGTCCTGATCGCCGGGGGGGCCAACGTGGAGGGAGCCTTCTTGAACACAGCCGAGATCTACGATCCCAAAAAGGACGTGTGGGCTGCGGCGGCGCCGATGAGCGGCGGCGCCCGGATCTTCCATAGCGCCACCCTGCTCCGGGACGGCAAAGTGCTGATCGTCGGCGGGCAGCCGAAAGGCCATGATGAAGCCCATGGCGAGGCTTTGCTTTTCGACCCTGGTTCGGGAACCTGGCGTCCCGGCGGGTCGATGCAGGTGGGCCGCCGGTCCCATACGGCAACAATGCTCGACAACGGCGCCGTACTGGTTGCCGGCGGGCAGCAAAGGGGCCACGACCCCAGCCTGGCCGACGCCCTGATCTACGATCCACAGGCGGCCTCGTTCGAACCGGTGCCTCATCTCATGAGCGCCGGGCGGGGCGGGCACACGGCGAGTCTCCTGCCCGGCGGCCGGGTTTTGCTGGTAGGGGGCACGTCGATGCTGGTGGGCGGCCGCCCGAACGACACCCACTCGACTTCCGAGATCTACGACCCGGCAAAGGCAGTTTTCGAGCCTGCCGCTGGTCTGCCGGGCCGGCGCGTTTCCCACTCGGCCGTATCAATACCGGGCAAGGGGGTGCTGCTCGTGGGGGGCGGAGAAGGACTCAGCAACTACAAACCCTCTTATTCCGCCTACGTTTTCAACCCCCGCAACGCAAAGTGGAGCAGCGCGGGAACCCTTCCGGTAGTCAAAAACGCCGGAGATGAGCCGGTCGTCTACGGCTCGGCCGTCTTGATAAGCGCGAAGCCCTGCTCCCCCGTTTGCGGAAAAGTCCTGGTGCTCGGAGGGGCGGCCGCCCAAATCTATTCACCCAACACGTCCACACCGGCGCCCCGTCCCTTAGAAAACCCGGCAGGCCGTGGCAATTCTCGTAACCGGTTCCTGCCCGCCGGCATCGCTCTCGCTGGTGCGATGGTCGTGTTCGCAATGATCAAACGGCGCAGGAACTCGGCGTGATCCCGGACCTCAAACGACCCGTGCGACGGCAGGCGGCCGGAAAGACGAAGCGAAGGGCCTCCGCCGGAGCCGGAGCGGCCGCAGCGATGCTTCTCGCCCTGGCCGGCGCCCCGGTCACTCCCGGTCTCGCCGCCGTCCCGATTCCTGCGGATGCCCCGGGCAGGGTCTTTCGTTGGGGAGCCGGGGCGGCGCCCGCAGAACTGGGCGGCTCGGCGGGCGCTGTTCAGGTCGCAAATGCCGGGGGCGGGGAAATGATCAGGCTCGCAGGAAACGGGAAAGTTTACGCACGGGACGGCGAGGCCGTGGACATCGGTGTGCGGGCCGTGGCCGTTTCGGCAGGAATGAACCACTTTCTTGCCCTTGACTCCAACGGAGAAGTTTGGGCTTGGGGAGGCAATAACCGGTATGGGCAATTGGGAGACGGGACGAGGGCAGCACCTGTAGACCCTCAGCCCAGAAAGGTCAAAGGATTTTCAGGCGCCAAAGTAAAGGCCATAGATGCCGCCGAGTACCATAATCTCGCCCTCACGGAGCTTGGTGAGGTTTGGGCTTGGGGGGATAACTATATCGGGCAGAGCGACGGAACCACCATGGCGTCGGGAAAAGACCCGGTGCTGGAGGCGACAAGAATCGACAGTGTTTCACGCTCGAAGGCAATTTCTGCGGGAGGCGGATTCAGCCTCGCGGTGGCCCTGGACGGTACGGTGACCTCCTGGGGCGACAACGGACAACGTCAGCTGGGCATGGGAATCATCAATGGCATCTTTGCCACCCCGTCCAAAGCTGTGGGGCCACTGGACGTCATCGATGTGTCGGCCGGCGACCAGCATGCCCTCGCCCTGGCTCAAAACGGCGAAGTGTGGTCGTGGGGAAGAGACGACTACGGCCAAAGAGGTGACGGGACCCCGTCACCGACCGGAGACCCGCAGTCACCTCCCCAGCCCCCCGGCAAGGTCGCAGGCCTAACCGGCGCCAAAAACGTTTCCGCCGGCCATCAGTACAGTCTTGCCGTCGCCCACGGCAAGGTTATGGGCTGGGGCGACAACGCTCAGCGCCAGCTTGGGTTTGACACCGCCGGTTCTTTTACCGCCACCCCCGGCGAGGCGAACCTCGCGGTCCCGCCATTTTTGCGGCCGGCGGCAGTCAGCGCCGGTTTCGATCCCGAGCATCCGGTAAGAAGCCTGGCAGTGTTTCTTGCGGATTCCGATACATCGTTAACCATGACCGGTCCCGAGCAGGCGGTCCTCGGCGATGAAATTGAATATCGTCTTTTGGTAGCCAGCGCGGGGCCCGGGGCGGCCTACGGAATTGCCATCAAGGACACCCTGCCGCCGGGACTCGACTTCAAAAGTGCGAACGCGCAGGGGACGCCTTGCTCATATGAACCTCTCATGCGGGAGGTGGTGTGCAGCCTGGATGAGATACAGCCGGGTTCGCCAATCACCGTATCGCTGACCGCCGCTGCCTCCATCCCCGGGCCGCTCACCAACCGGGCTTCTGTGGCCGCCCGCAGCCCCGAACCCGATTCCGCGCTGGATGACAACACCGACACCCTCACCACGACGGTGCGCCTTCCCGATGTGGCTCTGCCGCAGCTCGACATTGAGCTCGATCCCCCTGCTCGGGAATCTGCTCCGCAAGATAACCCGCCTCCTCCCCCGCCCTCTCACACGGTGCCGGCCTCCGCCGGGCCACCGGCATCCAAGGGCATTGCAGGAACTCCGGCGTCGCAGGGCGGCCCGGCCCC
This sequence comes from Actinomycetota bacterium, assembly GCA_050692975.1. GTDB lineage: Bacteria > Actinomycetota > CADDZG01 > JAHWKV01 > JAHWKV01 > JBOGWH01. The sequence goes on from JBOGWH010000149.1 coordinate 13,818, forward strand.
TCCGGCAACCGGCCCCGCGGCCGGGCAGGCCGGGCAGGCCGGGCCGCAGGTTACCGCTTCGTCTTCTCCGGTGGCGTCGACCCAGCCGGCGGCCGGTTATGCGGCGGCGCCGGAGGCAGCTCCCCTGGCCGCTGCGGGGATGGGCGCTCAACATGAAAGCGATTTGCAGGGCGCCCCCGCCAGGCAGTTCAACATGGTGCGCCGAATCGAAGAGCGCCACATTTCGATTTGGATGGCCGCACTGGGGCTGCTTTCAGGCCTTATCGGCTGCCTTCGTGTGCATACCGCCCGCAACGAGCAGCCTTCACCTCAGCCGGCCTGGAGCTGAGGCGCCAATTCTTGGTTTAAACAAATGATTTGTCTTCCGGCCGGCCGCCGGCAACACGCCCCGGCCGAGGGCGCTTGACCGGCGCTGAATTACTTCGGTGAAAAAATGTCTGATGTACGGGCGTCTTGGCATTGCGGGGCCGTCCAAGCGGCGATTCATGGGCCGTCAGGGAGACAAGGCCAAGACATCAAGCCAAAACTGATCTCGACGGCCACGCTAGGGTTGCCTGAAGATCAAGTGGCCACCCACCCGGCGCCACCGGACCCTAAGCTCCCCCGCTACGGTGACCAGTTGAAATGTAGCCCGGCCATCGGGCCCTGAGAACGACCACGTCATTTCCAGAATGCCAGCGGCACCCGCTATGTTTTTAACTCTCAGGCCGGAAGGCCACGCCTGCGCAGGATCCTGCCGGAGGCGGTCACACGCCGGGACAAAGTCCTCAAGGACGACCCTGCGAAACAGCTCGAACTCATTTTGGGAGAGGCGGCGTACGTCGGCATCAAACTGAGATGTCCGCTCGAACTTCAACCCCTGTGGTTCTTGCTGTCTCCACGCATGGCTTCCAGTTCCCTAAAAAATTCTTCGGGAGTACCGGAAACCATGACCTCGCCCTCAGCGACCTGCCTGTCGACCAGCTTCTCCCCCTTCTGCCACTGCTCGTCCCAAAACCATCGCTGACCAACGGGCACCGGTGCCTGGGGGTGCAACTCGACGACGCCGTCCGGGCGCTCCACCACTTCGACCTGCGCCCCCGGCTCGTCAAGGTGCAACCGTCTGCGCAACCCGGCAGGCAAGATTAGCTGGCCTCTGGCCTGAATACTAACGAAAATACGGTTTTGCATAAATGCAGTTTATCAGCAATCTAGCCACGATCCGTCCAGGAATCGGGGGCCCGTTCTCAGTCGGATCGGTGAGCCGTCTGTTTTGTGAAGGATTCCTGTAGATAGGAACAGCCCAGGTCCAGACTTAGGCCGTTTCCC
>JBOGWH010000150.1:0-5563 GCA_050692975.1 Actinomycetota bacterium
GCCGGAAAGCGCCATCTTGCTAGGAGATCCTGTATGTAAATCCTTTTGGGGGTCGAGCCCCTGTCCCCCGCCTGACCGCGCCGCAGATTTGGGATAATTGGCTCATGTTGCGTTTCGAAGCTGGATCAGGCCAGCGGGTGAAAGTCCCGTCCGGAGAAGTACCGGAGCATCCGGTAGCAGGCCCCAGCCTGAGGGTGAGAACCCTTTGGCCGAGCGGGGCGTCAAAAGCCTCTTTGGAGGGAGCAAGAGAGCGGGCCGTAACATCAAGTGAATCCTGCAGCCTCGTCAAATTTACAACGGGAGAGCCGAGCCGCTCATGTCACGGCGAAGGCCAAGCCTGGGAACATGGACTCCGGTGTCGTTCCCTCCCAGGTCTCCCCGGGGTACGGGGAGCGGCACGCGCTCAAGGTCTGGTTCGGAACGGAAGAGACCCGTCTTGGCAGCCCGTCAAGCAAAAGACCGGACGTATAAGCTAATGGTGAAATCGCCCGGAGCCAAGCGGGAGTCCGAGGGGGCCATAGTACCTGTGAGAGGCGGTCAGCATAAACCGCCAGGAGGAAAGGGCCCTCACTTTGATCACGCTTTGGGCGAAGGTAAGCGCGAGGGCATGGCCCCAAAGGCCAAACACCCCGAAGACAAAGTGCGACAACTTCAAGCAAAGCTATTGGCAGCAGCCAAGCAGTCTCCTGGCCGCCGTTTTCATGCCCTGTACGACCGGGTCTACAGAAGTGACGTTCTGTGGGAGGCATGGAAGCGGGTCCGGGCAAACAAAGGGGCCGCAGGGGTTGATGAGCAGACCATTGCGGCGGTGGAGGAATACGGGGTAGCCCGGATGATCAGCGAGCTACAAACCGCCCTCCACGAAGGCAGGTACCACCCCAAGCCGGTGCTTAGGGTGTACATCCCCAAACCAGATGGGGGCAGACGGCCACTTGGCATCCCGACGGTCAAAGATCGGGTGGCGCAGCAGGCGGCGAAGCTGATCCTGGAACCGATTTTTGAGGCGGACTTTGCTCCGTTCTCCTACGGCTACCGGCCCGGCAAGAAAGCTCTAGACGCAAAAGAAACGATCCGCAAGAGCTTCACAGACGGATACGCCTTTGCGCTGGAGGTGGACATCGCCGACTTTTTCGGACAGATCGACCACGATCTGCTGATGAAGCTGCTGGCCGACCGGGTAAGCGACAGGCGGGTGCTGAAGATGGTCAGAAAATGGCTCAAGGCAGGTGTGATGGAGGAGGGGACGACCCGTGAGACGGTGACGGGCACCCCGCAGGGGGGAGTCATCTCTCCTTTGCTCGCCAACATCTATCTCAACCTTTTGGATCAAATCTGGGTGCAGGAAGGCCACGGGATCATGGTGCGGTATGCCGACGACCTCGTGGTCATGTGCCGAAACCCAAAGGAACTCCAAAAGGCCGAGGAAAAGCTCAACTTCTGTTTGAGCGCCCTCATGCTTGAGCCAAATGCCGCAAAGACCCGCAAAGTAGATCTGCGGATGGGCCGCGAGGGCTTTGATTTCCTCGGCTGCCACTTTCATGCCCGAGTATCGGGAAAGCTGCTGGAGAAAGGAAAGCGTCGCTACTTCCTCCACAGATGGCCGAATCAACGGGCGATGAAGAAAGTGCGCCAGAAGATCAAGCAACTGACCGGTCCGAACCGCAGCGGGGTAAAGGACATTCGAGAAGTGATCGCTGACCTGAACCCCGTGCTTCGAGGCTGGGGCAACTACTACCGGACCGGCAACGCCGCCATCAAGTTCGTCACGATCGACCACTATGTTTGGCATCGGTTGATCCGTCTGCTTTCGAGAAAATATGGCAGCCGGCTCAAGCCAGGCCAGGTCGACCGATGGACGAGTGACTGGCTCAGGGATTTAGGCCTTTACCGTTTGCGCGGAACCATTCGCTATCCAGGAGCTGCGTAGCTATGTCAAGAAGATCACCGGTAAGCCGTGTGCGGGAGAACCGCACGCACGGTTTGAAAGGGGAATGCGGAAACGGGCTCGCCTGTCGAGCACCGCGCCGCTGACTACCAATGGGAAAAGGGGCGACTGTCCTGGTGGCCGATGCCTTCCCGCTTTATTCTGAGGCGCTGTCAATGGCCCTTGGCGGCCACGACGGGTTCTGGTGCCTGAACGACCGCCCTTCGAACGGACCGGAGGCCATTGCTTCGATCGAAAAGCATCGGCCTGATATAGCGATCATCGATTACTTTCTCCCCGACATGGATGGGCCTACCGTTGTTCGATCCGTTAACTCCGTTGCGGCGGGGTGCAAGGTGTTACTGCTTTCCTGGCTGTCCTCAAGGGACATCATCAGACAGGCCCTTGAGGCGGGAGCAACCGGCTTTCTTCTCAAGGACTGCAGCGTTGCGGAATTGGTGGAAGCAGTCGAAAGGGCCGTCGCCGGCGACGATCTGGTTCTTCCCGACGTCCTGGCCCGCCAGCAGGACCTTCTCGAGTGGAGGCTGACGGCTCATCTCGACGAGAGAGCCGCTTTCAGCAACCTTACGCCGCGAGAAATCAAGGTGCTATCTCTGCTCAACTCCGGCCTTTCGACCCGGGAAATTGCGGCCAAAGTCTTCATAACGGTGGGCACTGCGAGAAATCACATTTCCAGCATCCTGGCTAAAACAGGAACCCGAAGCCAGATAGAAGCCGTTACCCGAGCCCGCGCCTGCGGATTCCTAAAAGGCTAGATCCGCCCCACAATCACGGGGTATTCCGCCCAGAAACAGCCGTCCGGGCATCTGGCTAAAATCGGCGGGCGTCGGCGGCTAAACCTAAGGGCTGGGGGAAAGATTTAGCGGCCGCGCGACCGTGATGGTCACCTGATCGCCCGCACAGGCCGTGTCTCCACCGTCGGGATCCTGGCGGATTACGCGCTCTCTGGTCCCCAGTCCCGACACCGACACCGTATTCACCCCGAAGCCTGCCGCCCGGAGCTTATCGGTTGCCTGCTGTTCGGTTTCATCCTCAACCGACGGCACGGTGGCGACAGAGTTGACGGTGATCGTCACCGTCTTGCCCTTTTCGATTTCCTCGGGCGGTTCCGGATCCTGGGCAACGACCTCGTCGGCCGATTCGTCAGCGGCGCAGGTTCTGGCCACTGCAGATGAAAGGCCGGCGTCGGAAAGCCTGGTCTTGGCCTCACTTTCACTCAGCCCCGTCACGTCGGGAACCCGCACAAGAGCGGTGCCTTTGCTGAGGACGATATCGACCGAGCGTCCCCTATCGATTTTCTCGCCGGCGTTGGGAGACTGATCCACAATGCGGCCCGCCTCGGCCTGATCGTCGGTCCGTTCGGAAACGTCTCCAAGGGAAAGTCCCGCTTCCCCCAGGAGGCGCTCGGCCTCAGCGCGGGTTTTGCCCGTAAGTTGCGGGACCGCGGCTTCTTCGGGTCCTTTTGATACGACCAGATCGACCCTGCTTCCCCTGGGCGCCTTGGTCTCGGGCCCGGGATCCTGGGAGATGACAAAGCCGCCGGCGATGGTGTCCGAGAACTCCCGGCGTGCCACCGACGCATCCAGCCCCCTGGCGCCCAGGATCCGGTCCGCCTCCTCCTGGGCCTTGTTCACCACATCCGGAACAACCACCCTGGCGGCGTCTCCCGGAGAACTGACCAGGGAATAGAGCAGCACGCCCACAAGACCGAGCAGTGCCAGGAACATCAAGACGGTGAGCGCGTAAGCAACCCCTCTTCGCTTGCGTCCGGTCTCGCCGACGGGCCGTGAGGGCAGCACGGTGGTACGGTCGGGGGGAGTCATCATGGCCGTCTGATCGGCCGGGAGAATGGGGGTTGCCTCCACCTCTTCTCCCCTGTTCAGGCGGATAAGGTCGGCACGCATTTCCTGCGCAGACTGGTAGCGGTTGTCGGGGTTTTTGGCCAGCGCCTTCATGACCACGGCATCCAGGGAGGGGGGGACCTGTGGATTTAGCTGGCTGGGTGGGACCGGGTCTTCCCGCACGTGTTTGTAGGCAATCGCGACCGGGGTGTCGGCTTTAAAAGGCACCTCCCGGGTGAGCATTTCGTACAAAACCACTCCCACCGAGTAGAGGTCCGAGCGCTGGTCCACCGCCAGGCCCTGGGCTTGTTCGGGAGAGAAGTAATTAGCGGTTCCGATGACCATGCCGGTCTGGGTGACCGTCTGACCTGAGTCCGAGGCGGCCCGGGCTATCCCGAAATCCATGATCTTGGTCTGGCCCTCGGCCGTGACAGCTATGTTGGCGGACTTGATATCCCGGTGAATGATGCCTTTTTTGTGGGCCGGGGATAGTCCGGCGCACACATCGGCTGCTATTGAGACCGCGCTTTCCGGGTGCAACGGCCCGTCTCGGGAAATGATGTCGCGAAGGGTCTTGCCGTCGACGTACTCCATGACGATGTAGTAGGAGCCGTTGTCGGAGCCCCAGTCGTAAATGGAGACAACCCGGGGGTCGTTAAGGCTGGCGGCAGCCTGCGCCTCTCTTTTGAAGCGGCTGATAAAGCTTTTGTCGCGGGCGTATTCGGGATGCATCAACTTCAGAGCAACCCGCCGCTCCAAAAGCTCGTCGCGGGCGGCAAATACCTCGGCCATTCCTCCCGAGGCAATGGAGTGCTCGACCCGGTAGCGCCCGCCGTATTTTTCGCTCTGGCTAATCGTCGTTCCCCTTCCCCTTGGCCTTGCCCCGGTCACCCGGGCGGCCTCCAACGCCCTGGGGGTCGTCGTCTTTCGGCTCCCCGGGCGGGCCGGCGGTCACGGTGAGCCGGATAAAAGATCCTTCGGTCAGAAGTGTGGCCGGTGCCGGATCCTGGGCGACAACGATATCGGCCGGCTCGCCGGGGACTCTCTGGGCGATCATTCCCCTGAGCCCGGCATCTTTGAGCAACTGTTCGGAACGCTCCAGGGAAGAGTCGACCAGGTCGGGTGTGCGCGACCCCCTGCCCGAAGAAACAAACAGCATGACCGACGACCCTCGGGGCACTTTGTCGCCCGGCTGAGGTCTCTGCGCGTACACCGCGCCCGCGGGCTGGTCGGACAGCGCTACCAGTCCGCGCCTGACTTTCAGCCCTAGCCGGTCGAGCCGTTCGGCGGCGGCGCCGTACTGCAGCGATACGAAGTTGGGGACCGATACCTTCGAGGCTGCCGCGGAGCCACAAAGCTGGGCGAACACGATGATGAGCGTCATGGCGGCAATCAGGGCCCCGGCGACCACCGGCGGCCTTTCCATTGCCCCGCGGCGGGCGGGGGGGTCGATGATCGTCGGCGGGGTAACGGACGCCCTCGCGGTCGCGGCCTCGGGGGTCGCGGGTCGTCCGGCCGCGGCGGGCCCGGTTTCCGCAGCCGGGCGAATAAGGGCTTGGGCGGCGGCGCCCAGGGCCTCGGCCGAATCAAAGCGCAATGAGGGATCCTTGGCCATCGCCTTTGCTATCAGCGAGTCAACTTCCGGAGGCAATAAAGGGTTGGCGTCACGGGCCGCCGGCACCGGGCGGCCGGTGTGGGCCAGAGCCACGGCCATGGAGGAGTCCGCCTCGTACGGCCGCCTCCCGGTGACCATCTCGAAAACCACGCAGCCCAGGGA
>JBOGWH010000151.1:0-4807 GCA_050692975.1 Actinomycetota bacterium
TCCCGGTCCCCCGGGGGATAAGCAGGTAATCGGCGAAGCCGGTAATCACCGTCGGCAGCGCAAAAAGCAGCCCCACGGCAATTGCCAGGAAGCCGGTCTCGGTCATGGGCAGGTCCTCGAAAAGCCCGAACCAGCCCCCGATCACCAGGAAGGTTCCGGCCGTATACGCCCCGATGCTGGCGTCGGTCAGAGGAGGGTGCGAGGGATGGCCCCGGAAGCCCCGGAATAGATTCAAAAGCGCATTCATCTGCCTGTGGGCTTACCCGGCGCATGCCGCTGCAAACGCGCCGGAAAAGCAACGAGCGGCGGAATCCGCCGCTCGCTCTTACTGGCTATCGGTGCCTCCGGGGCCGGGCCCCGAGGATGTTAAAACTTAGCGGACCAGCCCTTTCCGGAATCCGAAGGCGACCGCTCCTGCGCGGTCGGGCGCCTTCAGCTTGGTCAAAATGTGCGAGACATGAGACTTGACGGTCTGGGCGCCGATGCCCAGGTCGCGGGCAATCTGCTTGTTGGACTTGCCCCCCGCCATTAGCTCCAGCACCTGCAACTCCCGCCGGGAAAGGTGGGCTTCCTCGCGGCCGCCGGTGGCAGGAGCATAAGCGGGCTCGTTGGACATCGAAGAGCTTGTGGAAGAGGTCTTTCTGCCGGCGGCCGATTCGACCGTATGCAGCATCGGACGGCCTCCGGCGACCGAGACGATCGCTTTTATCAACTCATCGGCATAGACGGTCTTTAGAAGAAACGCGGAGGCTCCTGCCTTCATGGATTCTCTGGCGAGCTCTTCACTTTCGTGCCCGGTCAGGACGAGGGCCCGGATCTGGGGATAGCTGCTGCGGATACGCCTGATTGCCTCCAGGCCGTCCATCTGCGCCATCTTGAGGTCTACCACGACAACATCGGGGCGGTGCAGCCACACCTGTTCGATCAATTCCAGGCCGTTTGAGGCCTCGCCGCATACTTCAACGGCCCGGGAGGTCTCCAGCATCGCGCGAACTCCCCGCCGGATCATCGGATGGTCGTCGGCGAGAACAACGCGTATGGGGAAAATAATGCTGTCTTCCATCGATTGATTAATCGGCCGTATGCAGGCTGATCTTTAGCCCGGCGCCGACTGCTCCTTTTCCCTTCTCCCTGGTTCTAGGTCTTTTTTCTATACCGCGTGCGCAAGACTATTACCCACGCAAGCCCCGTGAGAACCACAAGAGACAAAACTCCTATGAGCAGGGGTTTGGCCGGGCCGGAGCTACCGGCCGGCTTCCCCGATAGCTCTTTGCCGGCCCTGCTCGTCGGCTCGGGACTCCTGATGACCACCGGCCCGGGGGCCGCAGTCACCCCGCCCACCACTATCACCTGGAAGGGGCCCGACGAGACGACATCCACCCCGTCGTTGGCCTCCAGGGAGGCCTCGAATGTTCCGCTCGGCAGGGCGGCCACCGCGGCGTCAAGAGCGATGGTCCCCTTGCCTCTTTCCCGGGGTTCCGGCGGAAGTACCCGTTCCGCCCCCTCGGGGCCTTTGAGCTTGATGTAGACGGCGGCGGCCGAGGACAGGTCGAACGCGAAGGTGACCAGGGTGCCGGGCCCGCCGCCCAGAGGCGGTCCCGTGGCGGGCTGGGCCACCACATTGGGGTTCGCCGGGGAGGTGGCGCTGACCTGGTCCATCCGCAGCACCGGCCCGATTGGGCCCCCTGCCGCCACGGTCAATTGAAGGCCGCCGGTCAGCTTCACGGGCCCCTCCGGTACCGCGCCTCCCGTGACGTTTACCGCTCCCCGCCTTTCGACGGTGATCTCCTCCACGTCGGTGGCAAGCAGAACGCGAATCTTTCCGGGCTCATCGACGGTGGACGGTTTGAGCCCGCTGTAATAATGGGAGAGCATCTGATCGTAGGTCTGGCCTTTTTCGGCCTTGCCCTTCAGGCCCCACTGCACCATTCCGACCCCATGGCCCCAGCCCCGCCCGGTCATTACGGCATCGGCGCCTTCCCGGTGAACTTTCATCCACTTCGACGGGACAACCTGGGGATACCTGACGCCGTTGGCATCGGCGGTCGGGTAGCGCTTGGGAACCAGGCATACCGCCTGGGAGTTCAGTCGGGCACGGAACTGCTCAATCGTCATCGTCTTGCTGGCGCCGCCGCCTGAGACCTTGACCTCACCTTCGTCCTGGTCTACGTCCTCGATAGAGCCGGTAGCCGTCCAAACATCGGCGAGCCTCAGCGTCTCGGTGAGGTCGCCCAGCGGCATTCGGACGGTCCAGTTGGACAACGGTGACTGTGTGTCGTCGGCCTCCTCCACCGGCTTTAGGTAGGGAAGGGGGGAGCCGCCGAAAGCGTCCTTGTTGGAATGCGTCTTTCCGTTGGACGTCGAAAAATAGAACGTTTCCGCCGGCTTGCCGTTGTACTGGAGGATCTGGCCCTGAGTCTCGGCGACCGCCCGGGCCCACTGGTCCCCCCACGGCCCCTTTTCGACGCTGAGCCCCCTATAAACCTGGCAGGAATCGGTCGCGCAGATGTCGTACTTGATCTCCCGGGCGGCCGCTGAGGACGGATTCAGGCGAGAGATTGCATAGGTGCGAGCGGCGACAACCTGTGCCTTGAGGGCTTCAAGCGGCCAGCTTCGCGGGACCTCGGCTATGCCGCTTAGATACTCGGGAAAGGTCAGCTCGGAAACCAGATAGAGACTTCCATCGGCCCTCCGGCCCACCTCCAGAACCCCTTTGTAAGCTGCGTGCAGGTTGCGGGGCTGCTTGGCCTCGCAAACATCGGGCTTTCTCGGGAATCTGGCATCGATGCGCACGGAGGACTCCGGGTTCTGGGGGATGAAGCGGATGGGACCGGGGACCGGCTGGGCCGATGCCGGGGCCGGGTGCGTGAGGGTGCCGGCGAGCAGCAGGGCCGGGAGAAGAAGCCGGAGGAACCGTCGGGGTCGTTTCACCGCGCTCAGTCTATTGATCCGGAACGGGGCGTTCCCGCGCGCGATGAGCAGGTCCGGCTAAGCGGGGAAATGCCCGCTAACGTATAGGAATGGACCTTGTCACCCTCGAGGATGTTCAGGCTGCCGCATCGCGCCTCGACGGCGTCGCGACCAAGACCGCGGTCCAGGTCTCCCGAGTCCTGTCCGAGCGTGCCGGCGGGCGGGTCTACGTCAAGTGCGAGAACCTGCAGCGCACGGGAGCTTTCAAGATACGCGGCGCCTACAACCGGATCGCCACCCTGACTCCAGAGGAGGCCGCCCGTGGAGTGGTGGCCGCAAGCGCCGGTAACCACGCTCAGGGAGTGGCCCTCGGCGCATCCCAGCTCGGCGTGAAGTCGACCGTCTTCATGCCTGAGGTGGCTGCCCTGCCCAAGATCGAAGCTACTTCTTCCTATGGAGCGGAGGTCGTCCTGGAGGGATCCATTTACGACGAAGCCTACGAAGCGGCTAAGGCCTTTGCCGAACAGAAGGGGGCCGTGATGGTCCACCCCTTCGACCACCCCGACGTGATCGCCGGGCAGGGGACCATCGCTCTTGAGATTCTCGAACAGGTTCCCGATGTGGCTACGATCATCGTGCCGGTCGGGGGAGGCGGCCTGATTTCCGGCATCGCCGCGGCGGCCAAGGGGCTCAACTCCTCGGTCAGGATCATCGGAGTCGAGCCGGTCGGGGCGGCCGGGATGCGTAGGGCGCTGGAAAAGGGCCGGGTATCCCAACTGGAGGAGCTGGCCACAGTGGCCGACGGCCTCGCCGCCAAGGCCGCCGGTGAGCTTTGTCTCGCCCATGTGCAGAAATTCGTAGATGACATGGTCACCGTCACCGACGAGGAGATAGCCCAGGCTCTGTTGCTGGTGGTGGAGCGCGGAAAAATGCTCGTTGAACCCGCCGGGGCCGCGGGGGCAGCCGCGCTTATCAACGGAGAGTCGCACATCGAGTTTCCAGCCGTGGCGCTGCTTTCGGGAGGCAACATCGACCCGCTGCTTTTATTGCGTGTGCTCCGCTACGGAATGGGTTCGGCGGGCCGCCATTTCTCCTTTCGGACCCGTTTGCACGACCGGCCGGGGGAGCTGACCCACCTCTCCGACGTGATCTCACGGATCGGGGCCAACATCGTGGGCATCGAGCACCGGCGGGAGGGCCTGGAGCCGCGCCTTCTGGGCGACGTAGAAGTTTCGATCCAGTGCGAGACGCGCGGACCCGACCATGTGCGGCTTCTCGTCGAAAAACTGGAGCACGCCGGCTACCACGTGGAGCGGTTGTAAGGCCAGTTTCAACCAGAACAAGCGCGGTAAACTGGGATCATGAAGATCGAGATTGAGTACTGCGTAGTCTGAAACTACACCGATAAGGCCGCCGGTCTGGCGGCGAAACTTCTCGAGGACTGCAAGCACACCTTAAAAGAGCTCACCCTTATTCCCTCCAGCGGGGGCCGCTTCGAGATCAGGGTCAACGGCGAGCTAATTTTTTCCAAGAAGCAGATGAGGCGCTTTCCGGAGTACAAAGAGATCCTCGACGCTCTGCCTGCGGCAGAGCCCCTGCAAAGGACCGGCTAAGACCCGGCCAGGTGGCGGACCAACTCCGCAGGATCGGTGGTCGGAGATTTGCAGGAGTAGTTCTCACAAACGAAGGCCGTGGGCTCTCCCTCGGAGGCCTGCTTGCCCTCCAGCATCGGCGACTCGAGCGAACCGTCGCCGTTGCCGGCCCCCGCAAGCACTTTGTTGGGAACAAAACGCGACCAGATTTCCTCCAGCAGCGGCCGGGCCGCGCGCCTGTCGCCGATGACGACCACTTCCTTTGCCGGCCCGAGATGAAAATCCAGTGCGCACAGCAAAGTGCC
>JBOGWH010000152.1:0-1444 GCA_050692975.1 Actinomycetota bacterium
CCGAGGACCTTGCAGGACGGCCGAGGGTCCTGGAGGGATCCCGCCCGTAGGCGAGGTCGTCCGCTGCAATGACCCCGGAGTCCTCGCCCGCGTGGTGGAGGCTCTGGAATCCGGAGCCGTCATCATCCTGCCCACCGACACCGTCTACGGAGTAGCGGCGGCCCTTTCCCACCCGGGGGCGGTGCGGCGGATCTTCCAGATGAAAAGGCGTCCCCGCTCGAAGCCTCTGCCGGTCCTGGTTGGGTCGCTAGAACAGGCAGGCCGGCTGGGGTTGTTCGAAGGCCGGGCCCTGAAGGCTGCAGAAGAAGGCTGGCCGGGGCCGGTTACCCTCGTGGTGCCTTCCGTCTTGGACCTGAGCGTTCTCGGCGGTGACGGCAAAAGCGTTGGGCTGCGGGTCCCGAACCATCGGTTTGCTCTGGAAGTCTTGAAACTTGCCGGGCCGCTTGCCGCCACCAGCGCCAACATCAGCGGGAAGGAAACGCCGTCAACCATCGACGACATCCGGGCGGACCTTGGAGACGATGTCGACTTTTATGTTGACGACGGAATCCTCGCGAAAGCCCCCTCCAGCGTGATCTCATTGATCGGCCCGCCGAGAAAGCTTCGCTGAAGGGCCGCGTTTGGCGCGAGGCGGCCGGGGGAACCATCAGGGGGTCATTTCGGAAAGGGCAGAGACATCCGTGATTGAGGAAGAGAACCTGCTTTCTTCGTCGGCATCCGCCGGGGCGGCGGGCCGGCCGTCCGGGAAGAAAAACCCGGGTCGCTTTCACCTATTCGGGCTGAGCATTGTTCTGGGGATCCTTTTTCTGGGATCGTGGGTAGCCCAGGGTTTCTCAGAATGGGAAACGTACAAAGCCGAGCAGGAGCAGCACGGCCAGCCTACCGAGATCAAGGATTTCTTCTATCAGTTCTCGCAGTCGACTACAGAAAACTGGCAGTCCGAGTTCCTTCAGCTGTTCACAATGGCGGTGCTCACCGGCTACCTGATCCAAAAGAGCAGCGCCGAGTCAAGCGACAGCGACGAACGGGTTGAAGAGTCATTGGCCAGAATCGAAAAGCGCCTGGCCAAACTCGAGAATGCCAGAAAGTAGATGGAGACCCTGTCGTTTCTAATCGTGGTGGCGGTGATGGTCGGCATCCCCATCTACCTGATCTATGCCTGGTTCCGTGCCGCTAAAGAGGCGGAGAAGCCGACCCCCCTCGAGGAGATCTCCCAGTAAACTCCCCGAGGTCCCTTGCCGATAGCGGATGTCGGCGGGGGTTCCTCGCCGGCTTCGTGCCGGCCAGCCGGGAATCCTTACCCTGCAGCCGCTTCTTCGCGTTCGATCTGTCGGATCTGCTCCAGGCGCCCGGCGTGGCGGCCTCCCTCGAAGGGGGTGTTCAGGAATACGTCCAGGATCTCGAAAGCCAGTTGCGGCGCTACGATCCGGGCCCCGATTGACAG
>JBOGWH010000153.1:0-2410 GCA_050692975.1 Actinomycetota bacterium
GCCGGCTACTGCCACCTTGCTCGACAAAGAGCCCTGCGGGCTAAATTGCGACAGGGTTCTTCTGCTCGGATTCGGCCAGCCCTATCTGTACACACCCGCCTCATCTGCGCAGGAGGCGACGCCAAAGAATAGTAGCTATCCAGCCATCGCCCTGTTAGCCGCGGGAACCATTACGTTGATTGCTCTGGGGGTGACATTTCTTATCCGCCGCGCCGGGGGAGGCGATAAGAGGCCCGCACAAGATGCTGGCTTATGCTTGGTCACGTGGTGAATTCTGGAGAAAAGAGATTTCGGTGCTTCGGCAGGCGGTGAAGAACAGTAACGGTCGCAGAACGCGGGTGCTCGTCGCCGATCCCCAAAGGCTGCCGGGAGAGTCTCTCCAAAGAGTGCTGGCCGCAAGGGGCTTCGACGTGCTGCCCGGGTGTCCCGCATCCGGCGAGGAAGCCCTCGCCGCCCTTGCCGCCGCCCAGCCGGACGTGGCGGTCATCGATTTCAGGATGCCCAACCTCGAAGGCCCCGAAATTGCCTTACGGGCGAAAGAACTCGGGTATCCGACGAAGGTCATCTTGCTCTCCTGGTTTCACGGAACCATCGAGATAGAGCGCGCCCTCGACGCGGGCGCGGTGGGGTTTCTTACAAAATCCGTCGACGTTGATGAGGTGGCAGAAGCAATTGTAAGAGCTCACGCGGGGGAGTCTCCGGTGTTCCTTGACAAGCTGGAGGCGCTGTTCGCCACATTGAGCAAGAGGGCCGACAAAGCGGCGTATGAACTCCAGGACCTCAAGAGTCTTTCCCGCCGGGAACTGGATGTGCTCACGCTTTTGAGTCTGGATCGCAGCGTCAAAGAGGTGGCGGACGAGTTGGGGCTCAGCGTCGCCACGGTGAAGATGTACATCCGGAAAATGCTGGCCAAAACGGGGACTTTCTCGACGCAGGAAGTCCTGGTAAAGGCAAGGCTTGCGGGGCTGATACGAACCTAAGAAGGGCAACAGCGGCCGGCCGGACTTCGAGCCCTTACCGCCAAATGGACGTATTGATCGCGGACTAGTTTCCCAATCCAATAGTCCTTGTGACCAAACCGCGGATCCGGCTGCTCGTGGCCGACGCCCAACCTCTGGTCGGGCAGTCGATCGGGGGCGCCCTGGCCCAATCGTTCGAACTCGAGATGCTCGAGCAGTTGCCCGAGACCGGTCTGGATGCAGTGGAGGCGGTGCTGAAACACAGGCCGGACGTAACGCTGCTGGACTACTGGATGCCCGATATGGAAGGCCCCGCCGCAGTCAGGCTTATCCGGGCGAAAGCACCCGCCGCGAAGGTCGTGATCCTTTCCTGGTTCCACAGTCCCCTCGAGGTTCAAAGGGCGTTCGACGCGGGCGCCCGAGCATTTGTATCGAAAGGAGTCGGGGTGGACGAACTCGCCGACACCATCACCCAAATCACCGGGGACGCGGCGGGCATCGTTTCGGGTCAGCCCAGGGAGGTCGCCGACTGGGTAAAGCAGCGTGCCGATCCCGACAAAGAAACGTGGGACAGGCTCAAGGACTTGTCGCGGCGGCAGATCGAGATCATCAATCTAATAAGCCTTGACCTTGCGCCCAAGGAAATCGGCGAAGGCCTGCTGATATCCCCCGAGACGGTCAAGGTGCATGTGCGCAATATCCTTGCCAAGACGGGAGCCCGCTCACAGCGCGAGATCGTCGCCCTCGCCCGTTCCGCCGGTTTGATCAGAAACTGACGCCGGGGGCCCGCAGCGGGCCGGTGTTGCTAGAACTCGACGATGTCCCGGGCCGATTCCACCTTGTCGACGGCCATGATGATTTCTTTGTCTCCGGGCCCCACCCCGGTGGTGTAGAACGACAGGATGTTGACTCCCGCATCGGCCAGCTTTCGGGCCAGGCGACCGAGTTCCCCGGGCCGGTCGTCGAGAGATAAAGACAGCACTTCGTGGATGCTGAAGACCCGGTAGTTGGCCCTCTTTAACGTTCCGAGCGCGTGGTCGGCGTCATCCACCACGAAGTGCAGCTGTCCCCGCCCCTGATGGGTGAACGCGGCGGCGGCCAGGACGTCCACGTCGGCCTCCTCGAACAGCTCACCGATCTCGGCCAGTATGCCGGGGCGGTCTACGGTCTCGATGGCGATTTCAGTTGGCATACCCCGATCTTAACCCTCTTGCTTTTTTGACGAGCGGTCGAGAGCTATCGAGTGCTTGACCTCCTGGATCGCCTGGGTCACCTTGATCCCCCTGGGGCACGCTGCTGTGCAGTTAAACGTCGTCCGGCAGCGAAAGGCGCCATCGGCGCTGCTCAGGATCTCCAGGCGCTGGCGTCCTCCGGAATCCCGCGAGTCGTAGATGAACCGGTGGGCGTTTACCACGGCTGCAGGGCCGACGTACTGGCGGTCTCCCCAGTAC
>JBOGWH010000154.1:0-12380 GCA_050692975.1 Actinomycetota bacterium
GGCCAGAATGAAACTAGATACGTAATTGCCCGCAAGTCACCTCAAGGAACAGGAGACAAAAATGAAGAAAAATACCAGGGTAAGCAGGGGGAAAGTGCTGGCGCAGGCCTTTACGGCGACCGTCGCAGCGGCGCTTCTGCTGGTCAGCGGCACATCCGCATTTGCCGACCAGGCAAAATCTTCCAGCGCAGATGCTTTTGGCCTTGAGGCTACGGGCCTTCTGCCCATTGCCAAGACGCCTTCCGTGAGCGTGAAAGCGCCTCCCGACGATGTTCAGCGGCGAGAAGTCACGCTCAACGTGCCCTCCGCCAGCCTGATCGTAGAGGCTCTTCTCGTAGCCCAGGGCGAGGTCCATCTGAACGATGGGGTGGTTCCTTTCCTGAGGACAAGCGCCGTCAAGAACCCGACCCGCCAGGTTGACCCGGCGATCGGCAACGTCAACACCCGCGCTTACGCTTCGGTTGACAACCTCGACCTCCTCGGAGCGGTGGCTACGGGGGTAGATTGCAACACTGCCCCGCAGCTTTGTCCGTCGCTTCTGACGGTTGACCTGCTCGAGACTGAGGCCGTCGCCAAGTGCGTCAACAACCAGCCGCAGTTCCAGACCGGGTACAACCTCCTGGATCTCAAGCTGCTCAATCTCGAGCTGGGCACACTGGTCGAGAATGTTCTTCAACTGCCGCTCAACCTTCTGGGACCGTCCGGAATTCTTTCCGGTGTCCTGAGCGTCGAGCAGGGCAAGGTAGAGAACATCCTGGAGAACGGCCAGCAGGTCGGGATTCGCATAACCGGACTGCAGATCAATGTTCTGGGAACGACTGAGGTCGTCAGGGTGGCCGTCTCCGAAGCCCGCATGCCGCGGGATTGCGGTGTCGCAGCCCCCGCCCCGGGACCGCAGCTGGCCGTAACCGGTGGTGGAGGCGTGGTTAGCTTCGCAGGCGCCGGAGTCCTGGCGGCTGCAGTGCTGGCGATCGTCTTCCTCCGCAGGTGGAGGCCGGAAGTCTAGAACCCAAACAGTCTCACCAAAAAGGCCCCCTTTCGGGGGCCTTTTTGCTTTCCCCATCGGTCCCCCTTTGGGTCGAGGTGGCTTAAACTGGTGGGGAAGGGTAAAGCGATTCGCTGCGCCAGTCGATGGGTAAAAAAGACCTAAGCAACACGGGACTCGAAGACGAGAGGCCTTAGCAGGGGGACAAGACATGATTCGCCGGCTGACGATAATGCTGATGGGGGTTCTGGTCGCTATGGCGGCGCTTCCCCCCATCTCGATCGCGGAAATGCAGGCGGGCCTTCAGCCTCCCACCGTGGCTTATCCCGGCGAACCGTTGCGCCAGATCACCTCCGCCGCCAACAATCGCTGGGCACTGGTGATAGGCGTGGGCAAGTTCAGAGGCAGGACCAAGCCTAACCCCGGGTCCGCCGGAGACGCCTTGGACGTGAAGGAACTTCTGCTGCGGGCAGGCTGGGCCGACGACCATATCCGCCTGCTGGTCGACTCCGACGCCACGGGGGCTGCGATTCGCGAGGGCCTCGGCTGGCTGGCGGACCGCTGCCGCAAGAGCTCATCCTGCGTCTTCCATTACTCCGGGCACGTCAAGCAGTACCGGGCCCCCGACGGAGACGCCGAGGCAGTCGACGAGGCTCTGTGGGGCCACGACAACGCATTTATCCCCGACGGCGAAGTAGCCCGGCATCTGCGCCGGCTTCCCAACGCCTGGATTAACATCTCCGGATGCGAGGCCGCCGGCTTCGATGACGGGGTATCTGCTCCGTACAGGCTCTTCACTGCGTCGTCCAAGGAAGTCGAGAAGTCCTACGAGCATCCCCAGTGGAAAAACTCGATCTTCACAGGCCTGATGGTGGACCAGGGCATCTTGCAGGGCGAGGCAGACACAAACCGCGACGGCCAGGTGACACGCTCTGAAGCAGTGGCGTTCAGCTTCGATTCCGCCACCCAGGTCACAAGAGGCCAAAGAAAAGGCGCTCAACATCCCTACATCGCCGGTGGCGACGGCGGCGACTGGTTGCTCCCCCACACCTCCGGGTTCCGCCCGGTCCCGAAGATCCGCCCGGTCTGGCCTGCCTGCGCCATGGGGCTCGCTTGTCACTGGTCGGGGCGCGCCGGCAACTTCATCATCCCCTAAAGGCCTGAGCCGGGCTCATCCTCCAATGGGGGATTAAACGCGCTCCACAACCCCTTCGGGGGAATCCGATCTCCGAAAATTAGATCTCTTCGGCACATGAACGCGCCCTAAATAGCCCCCCTTCGGGGGAGCCGAAACGGCCTCCCCCATCCCCCTAATGGGGAATTTCAAACGGCGCCGCGGCAGTCGATTAACCAAGCGGAAGTCAGCTTGGAAGGGAGACCCTCCGTGAAAAAGTCGTTCAGGATCACAGTTTCAGCCGCAGTGCTACTTGCAGTTTTCGCACCCGCCGCATCGGCCCACGCGGAATGTCTCATTCCGTTGCTCTGCCAGTTGCAGTCACAGCCGATCATCAACCCGCCGGCGGCCCCCCTTCCGGAGCCCACGGTCCCCGCGATTCAGGCTCCCCCCGTAACCAAGCCTACGGACCCCTTCAAGGGCCTTTCGGTGCCGGCACTTGAGAACGTGCTGCTGACCAAGATAAACGCAGAGCGGGCGATTGCCGGGCTTCCCCCGCTGGCCCGGCACCCCTGGGCGGATGGAGTAGCCAGGGCTTTCTCTGAGAAGATGGCCGCCGCCGGAACAATCTGGCACAACATGGACTACATGGCGACCGGCCGTAAGGCGATGGGGGCAAACGCCCTTGGCGAGAATGTTGCGTGGGACTGGACACTGACTGCCGCCCACGTCGGGCTGATGAACAGCCCGAGCCACCGGGTGAACATTCTGGCGGACAAGTTCACGCACGTGGGCATCGGCATCGCCCTCACCGGCGCCGGGCAGGTTTTCGTAACGCAGGATTTTGCCGGGATCCCCGGGGGCGCTGTTGCCCTCAAGGCACCCGCCAAGACGGCGGTCAAAGCCACCACCCCGCTAAAAACGGCTGCTTCAGCTCCTGTTGTAGCGCCGGCCCCTGTTGAGCCGCAGACGATCACTCTGCCGGCGGCAACTCCGGAAGCCGATGAGCAGACCGCGGCCCCTGCGGCCGCCGGCAAGCAGGCAAGGGCGGCCGAGCAGACTTCCGGCAAGAGTGAGTCCTCTCCGCTCAAGGTCCCGGGAATCGCCGGGGGCGTCGTCACACTCCTCTCCTCGATTCTGTGGGGTGTCCGGCGGCTGGTCATGCTCTTCGCCGGTTAAAGGACCGACCCCGCGAAGCCTTCAGGCCTTATCGAGCGTACATCTCATCAAGTGAGTCCGGAAACGTACTCCGACGAACCGGTCCGGTAGACTTCGAAGTCGCTCTTGCGGACCGGCCGTAGAAGCCGGGTCCTCGAGATACTCATACCCTTGCCGCAGGCGGGGCACAAGAATGAATTCCCGAGCCGGCAGGAATTGAACAAGAATCATTCGTACACTGGAAGCATGGATAGACTTGGCACTGCAGAGTCACCCGGACTGAACCCGCTGGGGAGGACTTGGTGTCCCGCTTGAGGAGCAAAACCGAACCCACATCCGGCCCGGGACTGGAGAGCCTCTCGGCCTCCGACAGGAGGCTGGTCGAACAGTTCTTGGTTCTTCTGCGCAACGAGTTTGGGCCTCGCCTGCGTGACTTTAGAGTTTTTGGATCAAAGATCCGGGGGGAAACTCACGAGGAATCGGACTTGGACCTTCTCGTTTTGATCAAACAACGCACTACCGCCGACCGAACCCGAATCATCAGCGCCGCCCTTGACCTTAGTCCCTGGATCGATGTGAAGGTCATCGACTGGGATGCCTACCATTCCCCCATGTCAAGAGCTACGGGTTTCTACAAGGAGATGCGCCAACACTCAGTGAGGCCATGAATTACATAGTCAACGTACAGTCTTTAGTTGTACATCCTCTCGATAAGGCCTGAGTATTTCTCCATCACCTTGCCGCGCCGGACCTTCATAGTCGGGGTTACCTCTCCCGATTCCTGGGTCAGCAGATCCGGCAGAACGACCCATTTCTTGATCTGCTCGGGCTGGGAGAGGGTGGCATTGACCTGCCCCACGGCTTCTTCGACGGCCCGAGCAACCTCCTCGCCGTCGGCCGGAGGGACCTCGCTCAAGCCCTTGTCGGCCGCCCACTGCGCCAGGGCCTGATCGTCGAGAGTGAGCAGCGCCGTCGGAAACGGGCGCCGGTCGCCTATGACCACCGCCTGGGCGATCAGGGGCTGAAGCGTCAGCTTGTTCTCGATTGCCTGGGGGGCCACATACTTCCCTCCGGCGGTCTTGAAGAGGTCCTTCTTCCGGTCCGTGATTCGAAGGTATCCCGCTTCGTCCAGTACTCCAATGTCCCCGGTCCGCAGAAACCCGGCAGCGGTCATCGCCTCCTTCGTGGCGGCCTGGTCGTTGTGGTAGCCGGCGAAAAGGTTCCCGCCCTTGACCAGAATCTCTCCGTCCTCCTCGAAGGCCAGTTCCACCCCGGGCAGGGGCGGGCCGACCGTCCCGATCCTGGCCCGGCCGATCGGGTTCAAAGTCACGGGAGCGGTTGTCTCGGTTTGCCCATACCCGTCAAGAAGGTCAATGCCGATGCCGTGGATGAAGGTGGCAATCTCGGGATCTATCGGGGCGGCCCCGGTGATGGCGAAGCGCACCTTATCCATCCCGATTCCTTCGCGCAGCTTGGAGAGCACGACCCGGTCCAGGACGGCCACCTTGAGCCCGGAAGCCCACCCACCGCCGCCACTTTGACGCGCCTGGAAGCGGGCGGTGGACGCGGCAAGGGCCTTTTCGATGAGGCTTCTTTTCGGGTGGGCCGCGATCTTGCTCTTCATCCCGCTGTAGAACTTTTCGTAGACACGCGGGACACCGACGAAGATGGTGGGGCGGCATTCCTTGAGATTGTCGAGCAGAGCGGCGGTCGATTCAGCGAACCAGAGGTCGAACCCGAAGGTGACTCCTATCGCGCAAGACACGAGCCTTTCAAAAATGTGAGACAGCGGAAGGTAACTGATCAGGCGCTCGCCTTCATGCAGGTCGATATGCCGTCCCACCGCGGCAGTGGTCCAAACAAAGTTCGAGTGCGTGAGCATTGTGCCCTTGGGCTCCCCGGTGGTGCCGGACGTGTAGACGATGCTGGCAAGGTCGCCGGGCCGGACCGCGCCGGCCCTCTCCTCTAGCTCGCCGGCATGCGCGGCGGCATAATCTTCACCTCCCTCGGCCAACCGTTCCAAAGCCACCCGGCCTTCAGCTTCGGGCCCGGATAACGAGACGATCTCCCGCAGCCCGGGTAGCCGTTCGCGAGACTTCAGCACCTTTTCGTACTGGGCCTCGTCCTCCACAAAGAGCACCTCACACCCTGAATGACCGGCAACATGTGCTACCTGATCGGGTGAGTTCGTGGGATATACCGGCACGGTCACGGCCCCGGTGAGCATCACGGCGAAGTCGCAGATGAGCCACTCGGGGCGGTTCGCGGAAAGGATTCCGACTCTCGCACCCGGCGAGACCCCGACCGAGATCAGGCCGTTGGCAACCGCGGAGGCCCTCCGTCGAAACGAGGCGTAGTCGATCGTCGTCCAGGACCCGCCGTCCTTTGAGCGCAGTGCCGGCCACTGCGGAGTGGCGGAGGTCCGGTTAAGGAACACCTGCACCAGGGTCTCGCCCTCAACGGGCACGGCAGCCATCCCGCGGTTAAAGAACGGCCGACAGCCGGTTTGAGGTTACGAAGGAGTCGGTCATGAAAAAGGCCTCCCGCGTGAGCGCCCTGGTCTTGCGGCTGAAGATAACGGATAGTTCCCTGCGCCCGTCCGGATAATGCAGGAACACCTTGATCGTGCTGGCATCGATTTCGAATTCGTTCCAGGACGAGGGAGTGAGCCCGCGCAGCCGCTTGGTGGCACAGGTGCCCGAATTGGCTATCAACATCCCGTTGACTCCCCAGAAGAAGGGCACGTGCTTGTGCCCGGATAGGACCAGGTCGATGTCCACCGTGGTCAGATGTGACAGAAGGTCTCCGGCGTCGTGGATGATGTTTCGCTCCCGGCCCGTGCCCGGAATCGATATCAAATGATGGTGAACCGCGAAGATTTTGATGTCCTCGGGATGTTCGTATTGTGAAACGATCCACGGATAGCGGTCGCGGCCCACCCGGCCTTCGTTCACATCGGGTTCGGAGGAGTCGACACCGACCACCGTGAATCCGGTTGCGCGGATCCGCTCGGCTCGCACGGGATCAAACTCCTGCCGGAAGGTGGAATAACGATCGCCGAAATACCTCTCGAAGTGAACCCAGCCGACATTGCGGGCGTCGTGGTTTCCGGGAATGATCAGCCTGGGCACTTCGAAGCGGGCGATTATGCCGGATGCTTCTATGTATTCTTCCTCGTACCCCGCCGCGGTCAGGTCACCGGCGATTATCACGATGTCGGGCCGCATCCGGTTGATTTCCTCGACGATGCGGTCCATAAGGTCCTTTTGAAAGCTAGCCTCCCCGGCGTGGATGTCGGAGATCTGGGCGATCCTCAACGGCATCTGCGTGTACGTTAAGGGGCCGGCGGTCTGAATTGACCTGGGGTCCTCGGCGCTTTGCGTGGGTTGCTCCTTTTAGTGAGACCGGCGGAGATTAGGATACAGAACGTGAACCCTCCGGTATCTCATAGCCTCGTCCAAAGCCTCAAGAACGTCCCCGACTTTTCCACCCTGGATGAGAAGACCCTTCTGGACATCGTGGGAGAATCGATGAACCTGTTCTGGAAAGCAGGGACCAGAATTTTCCAGACCGGAGACACCGGCGCAGCCCTGTACGTGATGCTCGAGGGAGAGTGCTCGATCCACCGGGGTGATTCCCCTTCGGACGGTGAGGTAGCCCATCCTCGGGTGGGTGACGCCTTCGGAGAAATGTCTCTGCTCCTGGACGCCACGCACTCCCGGACGGCAACGGCAATCACCGATTGCGAGATCCTCGTTCTTCCAAAACAGGCCTTCGGCAATCTTCTGGAGGAAAATCCGGGCCTCGAGGCCCATTTTCAACAGGTTCTCCGGTCCAGACCTATTCCTGCGGCCGAAGCCTAGTCGCAGCGCTGAAGGCCTCTTTGGTCTTCTCGCCGCTTTCCGCTGCCGCTTTCTCCAGGCGGTCCAGATCCAGGCGGAACGCGGCAAGTATGTCCACCAGACTGCTGTTGGCAAGCGTATACACCTGTGACCCTTCTGCGTCGCTTCTGAAGACTTTCGCCGCCAGCTCCTTGAAGAACTTGTCGCTGCGGGAGAACAGGGTTTCATATTCTGGAAACCCCTCGGCCAGACGTTGGTTCATCTCCGAGTAGAGCACCTGCGTGTCGATGAGTGATGCCAGGGCCTTGTCCAGGGCCTCTATGTATCTCAACTCGCCCTCGCCTTTGAGGGAGTCGAAATATTTCCGTATGTCGGTGCGGCCCCGGCCTGCCTCATCAACAATGTCCTGTGTCTGCTTGGGAAGTTCCCGGTTTGCCTCCCGGGCCTTGTCCATCGCGGCAGGAGCGCCGGCCCACAGTTCCTTAGCCCTGGGAATCCCTTTACCCGCAGGCTCCCGGATCGCATTCAGCGTCTGGTCGAGCACATCGAATGCCTGGGCGATGGAGGCTCTTGAACCGTTGGCCCGGAACTGCAGGTCTTCGATTTTCTCGAAGTGGCCCTTGAGCAGCCGGTTAAGCGTCCGGTTGGCCTCCCCGCCACCCAGCCGCGTGGCGGCGAGAAATGTGCCGGCCGCGACGAGTCCGGCCAGCACAAGCACGACCAGAGCGATCGCGACCGACCGCCGGCCGGTCAACCTGAACGGGTGCTTCGCGCCCGCGACTTGCCGGCGCCGTTGCGTGAAGCGGCGCGCTTTCTCGCTCCACTACGGCTTCGGGAAGTCGCCGGCCGGTTGCCGTTGCCCGAGGCGGTGGAGGCCCTTCGGCGCTTAACGGTCCCTCCTCGCCACGCAAGCTCGACCGCAAAAGGATTGGCGGGCTCCACTTTGTGCGCCTCGGGGTCGTAACGAAAGCGGGCCAAGCGCTTCTTGCCTCTGGAAGAATAGGTAAACGAGACGTCCCAGCGGCCGCCTTTTCGCACCGCCTTCCAGGAGTCCTCGAAAGCGTCTGGATCCATCGAGACTTTCTTGCTCTCGAGATTTGCCTGGATAGCCTCCTCGATCGGCATCTGCGAAGGGCCCAAGCGCGGCTTTGAGATCGTCGCGGCGCGTACTCTTCGGATCACCCCGTCTCGCTCGGCAAGGATCGGGGCGACGAAGCGGGTGATCCAGTCGACATCCGTATTCGCCAGGCGGGCGACCTGCTCCTCGCTCTTGCCCTCTCTGAGCAGCGTCTGGATCTCTTTGGGACTCAGCGCGCTGGTTCTCACCGGATCGGGCCTGGCCCGAGAGGACCTCTCCTCGGCTCTATTTTCCTGCTCGAGCCGGTCGATCTCAAGAAGAGTACCCGCCAGTTTGCGGTCGATCGCGACGACGTAGCCGCCACGCTTTGCTCCGCGTCGCGTTGCGAAGATTAGGTTCTTAAGGTCGGTCGTGAAACCGACGAGGTGAAGTCTGACCATTGGCTCTCCGGCAAAGTATCGATCCTTTGCCGGAGCCAAGAATAAAGGATGCGGCCGCCTTCATTGCGGATTGGCCGGGCATGGTTAGCCGGCCCGGCGTTTGAACTTCAGGATCGGGGCCAGCCCGGCCTGCTGGAGATTGTCGATCGCCGGCTCCTCCTCCGGATCTATCTCCACCACCTCCGCCTCGGTCCTGCTCAGGACGGCCGTCACGAAGCAATCCTTGCAGTGGTCTGACTGGAACATCTCGCATTGCTTGCAATCGATGATCATCCTTGTTCTCCTTCGCTTGATCCGGCCGCAACTGCGGCTCGGGTAAGGACAATAAGGACGACCACCGACAAAAAAGGGCGGATTCCGCGGAACCGGCCAAAAAATTCGAAGAAATCAGTTCGGCGAGATCATCACTCCCAGCTTCTCGAACTCATCCACGAATCCCTCCTTGGACATACCCAGCAGAGCCCCCATGCTGTCGAGGTCCCTTGCGCGGACGAAGATGAGACTGCTTTCACCCTCTCCCCGCTGCACCTGAATGTATCTCAGGAATTCCTCGACCGGCTGGTAGTCGGAGGTCAGATGGCGCAGTTTCTCCAGATCAAAACCGACCCGTGAAGCCTCGGCCTGGGCCAGCGCCTGGGGGTCGGGCTCGGAGCGCCGCTCCCCCGATCCTGAAGGGAGCATTGCGGAGGGAGCATCACGAGTCGCCGCCGGGGGTGGGGGCGTGGTTTCGGCTCCACCGGTTGGGGGCACGGCCTTTGCACCCTCCCGGCCCCCGGTGGAATCGATCGAGGAAAGCTGGCGGATCAGCAGCCAGCGGCGAACCAGATAGCCGGCCAGAGCCGCGACCACAAGCACAATCACCAGGGGCGCAATCTTCACTCCCCTAACCTAACTCTCCGCGAGCTTTGTGGAAACCGAAATCATGGCCTCCAGGGCTTTTTTTGCGGCCCCCGAGTCGATCGAAGACTGCGCTGCGCTGAAAGCGGAAGGAAAATCGGGCTCCCCGCCGCCGGCGACGATGGCCGCGGCAGCATTGAGCGCAACAACGTCTCTGGCCGGTCCAACCTCTCCGCCCAGGATTCTCAGCGCAGCTTCGGCGTTCTCCTGCGGCGTCCCGCCCTTCAGTTCACCGGATTCGGACCTCCCGACCCCGAGACTCGCGGGATCGAACACGAACTCGGAGACCGCGCCATCTTTCATTTCCCAGACGTCGGCGGGCGCGCCGGCGGAAAGTTCGTCGAGCCCGTCCCTCGAGCGAAAAAGCAGGGCGTGGACCGATCCCAGAATTCGGAGCGCCTCCGCCATCTTTGGCGCCATTGAGTGCCTCGATACCCCCACGGCCTGGTACTGCGCCCCTGCCGGGTTGGTCAACGGGCCCAGGAAGTTAAATACCGTGGGTACCCCGAGCTGGGAGCGGACCGGCCCGGCATGGCGCATCGCAGGATGGAAAACTGGGGCAAAGCAGAAACCGATGCCGGCCTCTTCGATGCATTGGGCCACCTGACGGGGGCCCAGGTCGATTCTCACCCCCAGCGCCTCCAGGACGTCGGCCGACCCACACTGACTCGACGCCGCCCGGTTGCCGTGCTTGGCGACCTTGGCCCCGGTGCCCGCCACGACGAAAGCGGCGATGGTGGAGATGTTTATCGTGCCCGCCCGGTCCCCTCCGGTGCCACAGGTATCCACCACCGGGAAGTCGACCTCTACCTTCTGTCCCATCTCGCGCATCGTTCGAACCAGCCCGATGATCTCGTCGACCGACTCCTCCTTCGCCGACAGAGCCCCCAGGAAGGCGGCAAGGCGTGCCTCGCCGGCGTCGCCCGACATGATCGAGCGCATGGCCCACTCCGACTGCTCCGCGGTAATGGAGCGTGCTGCAAAAAGCTCCCCCAGGATCTCCGGCCAGGTGTGCTCCGTCATCGCCGGCTGATTGTAAACCGTCGCCCCAGGGCGCCGGTCGAAGGCTAATTGTTCTCCGGGGAGGCCTGGAGGCGCCGGAGTATCGGCTTTAAGTCCTGCCGAAGACTCAGTGCGGGGGCGAAGGGGTCGGGTCGCCCTTTCAGATGCTCGAACACCGTGGTAATCGTCAACTGCTCGGGATACAGCTGACCCTCCAGCTCACTCCACTCCAGCGGAGTCGAGACCGGGGCCCCCGGATAGGGCCTGACCGAGTACGGAGCGACCAGGGTCTGGCCCTTGGCGTTTTGATCTACGTCGATGAAGACCTTTCCCGCCCGTTTCGGCTTTTGGGGCTCCAGGGTTACGCCCTGCGGGTAGGCAGCGCGCAGCAGCCCACCCATCGCCGCACAGAACGCCCGGACCTCCTCAAAGGTGTGGCCGGCGGCCAGCGGGATGAATATCTGGATTCCCGCACCGCCGGATGTCTTGGGGAACCCGACAAGTTCGAGGCGATCGAGAAGCACTTTGACCAGCAACGCCACCCTTTTCGTCTCGTCGAACGAGATGGGTTCGTGGGGATCGAGGTCCAGCACGGCGAAATCTGGCTCGTCCAGGTCCGGCCAGCGGCTGGTCCAGGCATGACACTCCACGCTTGCGACTTGTGCCAGCCATACCAGATCGACTACGTCCTCGATGACCACGTAGTCGACCGTCTCAGATCCCCCGCGGGAGCGCACCGGAACCGTATGAAGCCAGTCGGGAGCCCCCTTGGGCACCTGCTTCTCGTAAAAGGAATCGCCATAAATCCCTTCCGGTACCCGGTTCCGGCTGATCGGGCGGCTCTTGAGAAACTGAAGCATCCGGGGCGCGGCATTGTAGTAGTAGGCGGCCAGATCGCCCTTCGTGAGTCCGTCATCGGGAAACAGCACCTTGTCGATGTTTGTGATACGCAGGTCACGGGCGCCGCGAATCAGCCAGTGCGCCCCGCCCTTGCGAACAAGCGGTAGCGGATTCGGCAGCCAGGGCCGCTCCCAGAGCACCTCCTCAGCACGGGACTCCCGGCGCCTCCCGTCGCTCACGTCCCGCCCGGCGGAGGCAAGCTCTTTCAAAACCGCCTCGTGGGAATCGGGGTCCTTGTGCTCGGAGATGACCGTCAAAGCGAGATCGAAATCCTCGGCGCCTGCAACGACGTTGCCTATGCGCAATGTGCCCCGGCCGTAAGGAACGTGGCGGATCTCGCCCGCCGGTCCGAATTCGTTGTCGCTGAAGTGCGTGTGCAGCGGCCACAGGTGCTCCCAACCGAACTGCTCGGTGATGTAAGCGAACAGGGCCCGCAACGCCTCCGGGGATGACAGTGACCCGTTTGACAGCGCATGAATGTGCCCGTAGTCGATCACGGGCGCCGTGAAAGCGTGGTTCTTGACCAGCATCGCAATGTCCCCGAGCGAACCGAACTGAGATTTGCGCCCGCAGGTCTCCAGGCCCAGCTTTACACCCGTGTCCGCCACCCGGCCCGCCAGAGCCCCCAGGGCCGTGCCGACTCTTTCATGCAGCTCCTCCGCCCCGGCTTCGTTGCGGCTGCCGGGATGGCAGACGACTATTCGGGCTCCCATTGCCTTGGCCAGCTTGCAGGAGTGGTGCAGGGCGCCCAAGTGCAGCTTGAGCCGGTCGGGCTCCTTGGTCGTCAGCTGAGCAAAGTAGGGTGCATGCACCGATAACGCTACGTCGAGGTCCCGCGCAACTTCCCCCAGGGCCCGGGCCTCGGACTCCTTGAGGGTGAACTCCTTTACGAACTGCACTTCGCAGGCCCGGAAACCCCCGGCCACCAGAAAATCCATCGAGCCCTTCAAGTCGCGGACGTCCT
>JBOGWH010000155.1:0-2363 GCA_050692975.1 Actinomycetota bacterium
CCACAGTCATGCAGCGATGCTCATTGAGGCCGGCGTGCATCCAAAGGTTATTCAAAAGCGCCTCGGGCACGCCTCGATCAAAACGACCCTCGACACATACGGACACGTATTCGACGGCCTCGACCAATCGGCCGCTGATGCAATAAACGCGGTATGGAATAAATCGCTCCGCAGACCAACGGCCGACCAAACGGAGTTTTCGGACCATATCGGCGGGTAGCCAAGAGGCCTAAAATGGCCTCTGACCAGGGGTTTTGTCTCGTGGGCGCACGAGGATTTGAACCTCGGACCTCTTCCGTGTCAAGGAAGCGCTCTCCCCCTGAGCTATGCGCCCGGAATTTTTCGCCTGCTCTGCTCCGGCTTGGCTAGGGGTCAGGTTTGATTATAGGCGCTTGGTTCCCTTGCCCGATCTCCCGGGGTGCAACCCACTTTCAGGACCGCCATCCCTTCCGGCTGGAGACTCAGGCGCAGCCCTAGAATGGCCCCGGCGGGGACTCAGGCGCAGCCCTAGAAAGGCCCTTTGCGGGCATAGGCACTTAGGGCGCCCTTGCTCGGCTCAACCGTCCGAGTGGCGTGGGCTTTACAGGGCGAGGACGGGAAAATTTCGACGGGTATAATTCAGAATCAAGTCGATCGGATACTTCTCAGAAATGAGCGCGAAAGTCCCCTCTACAGAAATCTCGGACCTTGATTGGAAGCAGGGAGTCCGAAGAAACGTCGGCGGCAAGCCGCCCAAGCCCAAGTCCGTCCGGGCTGCAGGCCTTCTCCTGCTGGCCGCTTCGCCCTTCCTTGCCTACATCTATTTCCTTCCGTCCGAGCAGGCGGCAGACATAGCCCCCGAGCCGGCCACTACGGCACGGAATCCGTCTCCCAGCCCCAGTCCAGAACTTTCATTCCCGGCCTTTGCGGTACCGGACCTCCAGGTTGAGCCTGCAAACGCTGCCTCCCCGACACCGACGCAGGTTCGAAAGAAGACGACCGCAACCCCTCCGGCGCTAGACACGAACGGAACGCCGGGAGCGCCGGCTCCGGCGGGTTCCCCCGGGGCTCCGACTCCCGTGCAAACCTCCGATCCGTCTGAGGAGGAATCGACAAACAAGTCACCCGGCGAGCCTTGTGACCTTGGAAATACTGACAGTAACGGCTTCATAAGCTGCGGACGAGCCTCCGGTTCCACTACATCTTCTCCGAAGCCCGCGCCGACAAATTCTCCGGAGGTTGATCCTCAGGTCGAATCCGCCGCAGAGTAGCAACGCAATATGTGGGAAGCAGGCTTGAGTCTCAGATCACGACGTCAGCAGCGGCGCGGTGTCGGCAATATTTCGCCTCAATACCCCTTCCTAATTCTTGTGGCTCTTCTTGGGGCAGTGTCTGCCGGATGCGGGGGCGACGGGGATGACCGCGGCGCCCCTCGCCGCCCTCCGTCTGTTGTGGAAACGTCTGCGCCGGGCTCTGCGACGCTCGAATTTGGAGGCCAAAAGGCGACCACCACCATCAAGCGGGTCTCATTCAGGCAACAGGCCGATCCCGGTCAACAATTCACAAAAGCCGGCAAAGGACTGGTATTCGTCGTTTTTGATGTTGAGGTAAGAAGCGGAGGAAAGTTCGACGCGGTTGGGGGAGGGTACAGCCTGAAACTCCCCGGCGGCCGAACCCTTCAATACACGGGAGTTGCCGACGGGGAGAAGGCTATCCCCTTCGAGCCGATCCAACCGGGACAGACAAGAAAAGGAACCCTGAGCTGGGAGGTCCCCAAGCCGACAAAGGGTCAGAAGTTCGTTCTTTTGTGGAGGCCCAATCCCGACGCCAAGTTCGAAGCCCGATTCACCTATCCCTTCAAGGCCTGACCCGCGCCGGCGGCGGGCAAGGAGCGCTGGAGGCGGCGTCCGGAATTGAACCGGAGTAAACGGTTTTGCAGACCGGTGCCTAGCCACTCGGCCACGCCGCCCATCACCGGTCAAGGCCGGCTACTAGACTAAGGGTACCTCAAGTAGGAGACGTGCCCATAGGATCGACCAACCCATGATGCGCCGCGATGAGATGCTCGGATCGGTCGTCCCTAAGACGTTGGTGGGGCTTGCCGTCTGGATACTGATGTTCGGCCTCGGGGCTGCTCTTTCGGGACTCATATTCTTCGCCGTTTACCAGTCCCGCACCAACGAGCTCGAAGACCGAATTATCAAGCTGCAGGACGCAGTGGACAAGCGAGTCGATGAACGTCTGGAGCGGATTCAGGACCAACTCAGCAAATCCAGCAGGGAGACGAGCAACCTTAAGGTTTCCACGGATCTGGACAAAGTAGTAAAAGCCGCATCATCGTCGATCGGCAGGGTCGAGGGGCTGGATGCAGGACGCAAGCCGGT
>JBOGWH010000156.1:0-1122 GCA_050692975.1 Actinomycetota bacterium
CACCTTCGGCGGGGGCGCTGCGAACTGGAAGAAGCTTGCCGCCGACGAAAACACCGACGGAAGCCAGTCGTTTATCGAAATCGATTTCAATACCGCTCCGGGCCCCGACACGCTTGTGGCTCCGGGCAACGGCGCCAACGTGCACTCGCTTACCCCCGAGCTGAGGGTCTCGGGCTACGACCCCGACGGCGACGCACTTGACCACTACTTCGCGGTGTGCACGAACGCAGACTCGAACACCTGCTTTTATCACTCGGGCTGGGTCGATTCCGATCGTGACAGCGTTCCCGCCGGCCTTCTTAACTGGAATACCACCTACTACTGGGTCAGCTATTCCTCCGACGGCCTCGACATCGGTTATCCCACCGGGTGGTGGAGTTTTCGCACACAAAATGCGCCGCCTGCCCAGGCCTCTTTGCTAAATCCCCCCGAAGGCCAGGTTTTCGGCACCTTGAGCCCGACGCTGTCTTTGAACCCCGTCGGCGACCCCGACGGCGATGTGGTTTCTTACTACATCAGAATCTCGGAAGCGCCCGACGGGCTGTCTGGCTCCACCAGCGATTCGGGGTGGATGGTCGCCCCGAACCTCTCGTGGACCGTTCCCGCAGGCGCCCTGGTCGACGGCAAGAAGTATTACTGGACCGCGCTTGCCATAGACCCATATGTCGCCTTTTCGGTCGGCTGGGCTGCGCCTCGAAGCTTTAGGGTCGATCTTGGCCTGGGCCAAAAACAGTCCCGGCCCTACGACTCTTTAGGCCCGGTTTCGGTCAATTTGTCCAACGGCAACCTGTTTGCCTCAACCTCGTCGCCGTCTTTTGCAGCCGTTGGGGGATCGATGGGAATTTCCTACAGCTACAACTCGCAATCCAAACCCCCCGCCGGCCTGAAAGGCGACTATTTCCGCGACGATGTCAATCACAACTTCAGCGGGGAGCGGGTATTGACCCGCCTGGACCCCAACATACGCTTCGACTGGGGGACCTCGGCGCCCTATCCGTCGATGAACCCCGACGACTTCTCGGTTCGCTGGACCGGCTACCTGACCGTGCCTGCGACGGGCAGCTACCAGTGGGGCAAGGTCTCCGACGATGGAATCAGGCTGTGGGTCAACAACGCCCTGGT
>JBOGWH010000157.1:0-16861 GCA_050692975.1 Actinomycetota bacterium
GGCGATGATGGCCACGACCGCATCTATCACTTCTCCCAGATTGTGGGGTGGGATGTTGGTGGCCATACCGACTGCAATCCCGGTCGACCCATTTACCAAAAGATTTGGGAACCTGGCCGGCATAACGATCGGTTCCTGCTCGTCGCCGTCAAAGTTGGGCACGAAGTCGACCGTGTCCTCGTTGATGTCGCGCAGCAACTCCATCGCAAGGGGGGCCAGCCTCGCCTCGGTGTACCGGTAGGCCGCCGGAGGATCGCCGTCGACCGACCCGAAGTTCCCGCGCCCGTCGATCAGGGGATGGCGCATTGAGAAGTCCTGGCCCATTCTGACCAGAGCGTCGTAGACGGCGCTGTCGCCGTGAGGATGGTATTTACCGATTACGTCTCCGACAACCCTGGCACATTTCTTATGGGGAGTGCCGGGACGTGAGCCCAGGTCCAGCATCCCCCACAGAATCCTCCGGTGAACCGGCTTGAGCCCGTCCCGGGCGTCGGGCAGGGCTCTGCCGACAATCACGCTCATCGCGTAGTCGAGGTACGAGCGCTGGACCTCTTCCTCGATGTCCACCGCGGTCACTCGCCCCTCCTCGAGCGGAGGCTGGGTGGGCGGAAGTTCGTCGGCCATTTACACGTCCAGCGTCGCGTACTTGGCGTTCTTGGTGATGAACGCCCGGCGGCTCTCGACATCCTCGCCCATGAGGATGCTGAAGATCTCGTCTGCCAGAGCGGCGTCGTCAAGTTGGACTTGCTTGAGCATCCTGGTTTCGGGATTCATGGTGGTCATCCACAGTTCCTCGGCCGGCATCTCTCCCAGGCCCTTAAAGCGGTCGAAGGTGATCTTGTTGTTGGGATGAGACTTTCGCAGGGCATCCTGCTCTGCATCGGAAAAGACGTAGCGCTTCTTGCCGTCGACCTGCTCCCTGGTCTTGAACAGCGGAGGCTGGGTCAGATAGACGTACCCGGCATCGATGAGCTTGGGCATGTGCCTGAACAGGAACGTCAGCAGCAAAGTCGTTATGTGCTGGCCGTCCACGTCGGCGTCCGCCAGCAGCATCACCTTGTGGTACCGCGCCTTTTCGATATTGAACTCGTCGCCGATTCCCGTGCCGATCGCGGTGATCAGGGCCTGCACTTCTTTGTTCTCTAGGATCTTGTGCAGCCGGGCCTTCTCGACGTTGAGGATCTTCCCCCGTATCGGAAGGATGGCCTGGAACTCCCGCTCCCGCCCGGCCTTTGCACTGCCACCTGCGGAGTCACCCTCCACGATGAACAGTTCGCTGGCGCTGGGATCCCGCGAAGAGCAGTCGGCCAGTTTTCCCGGCAGACCGCCCCCATCGAAGGCGGACTTGCGGGCGATATCGCGGGCTTTTTTGGCCGCAACCCTCGCGTGGGCCGCCTGTTGCGCCTTGGAGATTATTCGCCGGGCTTCGGTGGGGTGCTCCTCGAGCCACTCAGCCAGTTTTTCGTTCACCGCCGTCTCCACGAAAGAGCGCATCTCGGTGTTGCCCAGCTTGGTCTTGGTCTGCCCTTCGAACTGGGGCTCGCGCATCTTGACCGAGATGATTGCTATCAGGCCTTCCCGGATGTCGTTGCCCTCCAGGGAGGGCTCCTTTTCCTTCGCCAGTCCCTTGGAGCGCATATAGCGGTTGACGACGTTGGTCAGGGCCTTTTTGAATCCCTCCTCGTGCATCCCGCCTTCGTGAGTATTGATGGTGTTGGCAAATGAGTGCAGCGACTCTGTGAAGCTGGCGTTCCAGGCCATTGCGATCTCCACCTCACGCTCTTCGCCGGACTTGGTGAAGTGGATGGTCTTGTGCAGCTTCTCCCGTCCCGACGACAGGGCTTTGACGAAGTCGGCGAGGCCTCCGATCGCCTTGAAGGTTTCCGCCGCGCCCGAGCGCTCGTCCCTCAGGCGAATCTCGACTCCGGTCAAGTAGGACAACTCGCGCAATCGCCGTGCAATGACGTCGTACTCGAAGACGGTTGTCTCGGTGAAGATCTGGGGGTCGGGCCAGAAGGTGACGACGGTGCCGGTGGCGGCGTCTTTCATCGCTTTTACCTTCTTGAGTCGCTGGATCGTCTTGCCGCGTTCGAACTGCGCGGCCCACAGACTGCCGTCGCGGGCCACCTCCACCTGAAGCTTTGAGGACAGGGCATTTACAACCGAGACACCCACTCCGTGGAGGCCTCCCGACACGGCGTATCCCTTCCCGCCGAACTTGCCCCCGGCATGCAGCTCGGTCAAAACGACTTCGACCGCGGAACGCCGCTCCCCCTTCGGGGCGTCTATCGGGATACCCCTGCCGTTGTCTTTTACGGAGACCGAGTTGTCTTTGTGGATCGTGACGTCGATGCGGGTGCAGTGGCCCGCCAATGCCTCGTCGACTGAATTGTCGACCACCTCGTAGACAAGATGGTGCAGTCCCCTGGGGCCGGTGGATCCGATATACATACCGGGCCGGCGCCGAACGGCCGACAGCCCCTTTAGAACGGTTATATCTTCTCCGCTATATCCCCTCTTTTGCCCTGAAGGCTTACCCTTTCCGCCCGCGCCCGCGGGTGATGATTGCCCGTCGGCTTTACCCGGCGGGGATTTCTGCGGCGCGCTGCTTGAGGGTCGCTGACTCATAAAGGTGCGTGGGGGGCGGTGCGATTACCCAGATTGTGCAGGAATTTTGCCTTTGCCCACTGCGCACAAGTCTATCATGAGGCAGGCCTCCCAGAGGGCCAGAAGGTACTCACCGGCGGCTTGGTCAGCGGCGCCGAGAACGCCTGTTTTTCGCGCCGGTGCCGTCCGGAGGAACCGCAGATGGATCGACTGCGGGGAGGATTTCGGTAACGACCTCGGCGCCCAGCTCCCCGTTGATGCGTGCTATTACAGACGGAGCCAGGTACCTGAATTCCGAAGCCCATGCGGCCGAGGCGGTCCGGACCTTCAAGACACCGCCCTTCAGGGCGACGGGCCGGCATTTTCCGGCCACCGTCGCCCCCACAATCTCCTCCCAATCCCGAAACA
Organism: Actinomycetota bacterium; assembly: GCA_050692975.1. Lineage (GTDB taxonomy): Bacteria > Actinomycetota > CADDZG01 > JAHWKV01 > JAHWKV01 > JBOGWH01. The sequence goes on from JBOGWH010000157.1 coordinate 3,016, forward strand.
GCCTTGCCGCCTGGATTGGGTTTTGAATCCCCAGACTCTCGGCGGCTTTCGCCAGCAACGAGGCAAGCGGATCGGGATCAGGCACGGCTGATAATGGCGCCGTCGCAAATCTCCAGCACCGATGCGTCCGACAAATCCAAGCCCTCTCTCGAGGTGCTGGTGGCAATCGTCTGGCCGGCGTCCTTCACCAGTTCGGCCACATGGCCTTTGCGGCTCTGGTCGAGCTCAGAAAATACGTCGTCGAGAAGCAGCACGGGCTTTTCGTTGCGCGCTGCCGTCACGAGATCCTTCTCGGTCAAACGCAGGGCGATGGACAGCGTTCTCTGCTCCCCCTGCGAGGCGAACTGTCGCGCGTCCAGGTCCCCCACCGCCAGATAGAGATCGTCTCGATGCGGACCCATCGTCGTTAGAGCCCGGTCGATATCAGCCCCCTTGGCCCGCTCTAGCGCGTCGTGCAATGAGGATTGCAGCCCCTCGGTCGTCACCTCTCCTTGCCGCCAGGAGGCAGAGTATTCGGTCACCACCGCGGGCCGAAGACCCGACAGCCGCCGGTAGTGCTCCTCGATCAGGCCCGCGGCCTCGTCGACCAGCCTAAGGCGGTCGGCAGCGACTCTTGCGCCGGCGGCGGCCAACTGGAGGGTCCAAACATCGAGCTGGCCGGCGCTGCGCGGATTGGCCCGGATCTCTTTGAGCAGCCGGTTTCTTTGGCGCAGCGTCTTCTCGTATTCCAGCTGGGCCGCCTTCGCGGCGGGCCGGCACCGCGACGAGACCTCGTCCAGGAAATGCCGGCGCTGCTCGGGCCCGCCTTTGACCAGGTCGAGGTCCTCAGGGGAGAAATGGACTGCCGCAAGCGTTTGCGAGCTCGGCGAGCGGCGGGCTGGATTCTTATCGACCATCAGCCTGGCAGGGGCTCCCCTGGGAAATTCGGCATCCCAGCTGATGGTGCGGGCCCTCACCAACCCGCTTCCATGCAGAAAGGCCGCGTTTTCACCCTGTCTGATCATGGCCGCATTCAGGCCGGCTCGGTGGGAACTGCCCGATCCGATGGCGTAGACGGCCTCGAGTAAATTCGTCTTCCCCTGTCCATTGCTTCCGATCAGCAGATTCAGGCCCGGCCCGAACTCGGCGGCTTCGCTGCCGAAATTACGAAAGTTGATCAGCTCGAGTCGATTGATCTCCACATCATGAGCTTACGGTGCACCCGGCGCGGTTACCCGGGCAGCCTTACGGGCATTAGCAGGTAGGTGAAGTCGTCTCTTTCGGGGACCTTGAGCACCGCAGGCTTGGTGGGATCGGTTACGTCCAGCAACGCGCTCTCACCCTCTATTCCGTCCAGACCGTCGGAAAAAAACCGCGGATTGAATGCGATTACCATCGGTTCTCCTTCGTAGGTTGCGTCCTCGATTACTTCAGCCGCCTCGGCAACCCCGCTCTCACTTGCCGTGAGCTGTATTTCTTCCCCCAGATGAAACTTCACCGGAGTATTGGTCGCTGCCACCAGCCCAACCCTGCCCACCGCTGCCGCGAACGATTCCTTGTTGACCGTCAGATGGCTGCGGTAACTCTCCGGGATCAGATGCCTCCAGTTTGGAAACTCGCCTTCAATCAGCCTCGTAACGATCTTGGTTCGCCCGGCCGCAAAGGCTGCCTGGTTTTCGCCCAGCAGGACTTCCACCGTTCCCTCGTCGCCTGCAACCGTGCGCGCCAGTTCCCCCAGCGCCCGTCCGGGCATAATCGCCTTCGCATCCACAGGTCCTTCCTTGACCACCAACTCGCTTACTGCCAGCCTGTAGCTGTCGGTCGCCACCAGCCGCAAGGACCCACCTTCCACCTCCCATAGCACTCCGGTGAGCACCGGACGCGCCTCATCACCGGAAGCCGCCTTAACTACGCGATTCAGCGCACGCGCCAGTTCCTGCGCCTGTACGATCGCTCCCTGTCCGCCGGCCACTTCGGGAGGATTGGGGAAGTCGGCGACCGAGAAGCCGCGAAGCGAAAACTCGCTGCGGCCCGAAGCGATTCTCACGTCCGTATCTCCCCCAGAGATCGTCACTTTGCCGGCAGGGATGCTGCGCAGGATCTCTCCGAATAGCCGGCCCGGCACCACTACCGTCCCCGGCTCATCCACCGAGAAGTCACCTGAGGTCCGTACAAATATCTCGAGATCGGTAGCGGAAAACTCGACTTCGGCGCCTTGAGCCGTGATTTTCACCCCTCCCAAAACGGGCAGTGTCGCCCGGGGAGAAACAACTCTCAGTGCCGACTGAGCGAGCTCGACCAACGGCTGCTTTTCAGCTTGAATCTTCAAAGTTCAATCACCTCCAGGTGGAGCTTACCTACGGGGTATGACAAAACGTTCTCCGGATAATCAACAAGATCAGTAGTTAAAGAATTAATAGGTAGTTGTAGTAGTAGGGCCGGGGAAGATGTGGAAAAGGCATCAATAAGCGCTCGCAGAACTTGCGGTCAGGGAAAGATCAACTGGGGAAAGGATTTCGCAACCGGTGGAATCACCGGAAAGCTCAAAGTTTTCCACCAGCCGCGTCACAGTTTCTTCGCGCTGGTTTTGATCCGGCTGGTGAGTTCCTGGATCTGGTTGTAGGTGGAGCGTTTCTCGGCCATCAGGTTGCGGATCTTGGCGGTGGCATGCATGACGGTTGAGTGGTCCCGGCCCCCGAAACGCAGGCCGATCTGGGGAAGAGAAAGATCGGTAAGCTCCCGGCAGAGGTACATGGCGATGTGCCTGGGGTCCACCAGCCGCCTGTCGCGTTTTAAAGAGAGCAGCTCGTCTATCTCAAGCTGAAAGTATCGGGCGGTCTCGGACAGGATCAGCTCTGCGGTTACCGCACCGGGGCCGCTGTCTGGGTACAGATCCTTCAAAACCGTTTCGGCGAGGGATACCGAAATATTGCTGCGGTCCAAACTGGCGAACGCGACCACCCGGATCAGGGCTCCTTCGAGCTCGCGGATGTTGGACTCGATGCGCGACGCAATGAATTCCAAGACGTCGTCGGGGAGATGGCCGAGGCCTTCGAGGCCGGCCTTTTTGCGCAGGATGGCAATGCGGGTCTCCAGGTCCGGAGGCTGCACGTCGGTGATGAGGCCCATCTCAAAGCGCGACTGCATCCGTTCGTCCAGCGCAAGTTGCTTGGGAGGGCGATCCGACGTGAGCACGATCTGCTTGCCGGCGTCGTAAAGAGTATTGAAGGTGTGAAAGAACTCCTCGATGGTTGCCTCTTTGCTTTCGAGGAACTGAACGTCGTCGACCAGCAATATGTCGGTTTGCCGGTAACGCCGCTTGAAGCCTGCGATCCTGCCGGCGTCGCCGACCGACGCGATGAACTCGTTGGTGAATTGCTCGCTGGACACGTAGCGAATCGGTGAACCGGGCTGGGTGTCCAGCAGGTAATGGCCGATAGCGTGAAGTAGGTGGGTCTTGCCCAGGCCGACGCCACCGTAGATGAAAAGCGGGTTGTAGGCACGCGCCGGCGCTTCGGCAACGGCAAGCGCGGCAGCGTGGGCGAAGCGGTTCGACGCCCCGATGACGTACGCGTCGAATGAGTAACGAGGGTTCAAGAAGACCGGCTCGGCCGATCGCGCCGGGGCGGTCACCGGAGCGGGAGCCGGTTCCGGGGGACGCTGCGGGTCCACGGTAATCTTTACATCCAGCTCGACGCCGGCAGCGTGAGCCACGGCTGAGGTGATCATGGGCAAGTAGCGGGGCTCGATCCAGTCTTTAGCGAAGCGGCTGGGCACCATGAGCACCAGCTCGGAGGACCCGAGAGCGGCCGGATGGATCGGCTCGAACCACGACCTGAAAATGGGCGATGCCAGCTTGCCCCGGATGGTCTCTGTGGCCTCTTCCCAGATCTGCGCCGCCGACTTCAGGTGAGTGTTCATTAACGTATCCTTTGCGCAGATCGGTGCTGTTTTGCAAGAAGGGGAAAGTGCGGCGAGTTGTCCACAGAGGGAGGGGGAAAACCCGCCGCGGCGCAGGGTTGGCGCCGGTCCGGGAGGCCGCAGAACCCCCGCCCCATGCTGGGCAAACAGGAGTTGTCCACAGTGGAATCCACAAATGTGGAAAGCAGTCCGGGGTCGCAGGTAGTCGTGGCTGGCTCCCTCCGTTTGCACCAACAAAAGTTAATTGCTCCCGCCGGGGAAGCGGTTCCGAGGGAAGTGAGTTCGGGACCTCCGTCTGCCTCCCGGGGCCAGACGGTGGAGCGCAAGGGGATTATAGCCAGGCTGCAGGGTCGGGCAAGTGGGGGAATAGTTGACCCGCAAGGCAGTCTATAATCGGCGTTGATTGGCCCCGTTTCAAGGGGCGGAACTGAAAGGCAGCCGTGAAGCGCACGTACCAACCCCATACCCGCCACCGGAAAAAGACGCATGGATTCAGGGTCCGCATGAGAACCCGAGCCGGAAGGGCGATCATCGCCCGGCGCCGGCAAAAAGGAAGAGTCAAGCTTTCTCACTAGGCCAGCGCCGCCGGTGAGAGAACAGACCCTTCGCCGGACCTCGGAATTCAAGCGTGTGTTCGCGGAAGGGCGTAAAGTCGTCGCACCCGAGCTGATAATTCATTGCGCCCGAAACTTCGAGGGGGCCGGACGGCTGGGGATAGTGGTGTCGAGGCGCAACGGCAACGCCGTGCAGCGAAATAGGATTCGGCGACGGCTGAAGGAAGCGGTGAGAATTCTCGGGGGCGTAACGCCGGGTTTCGACGTGGTGGTGGTAGCGCGCCCCGCTGCGAAAGAAGCGCGATTCGATAGGCTCAGAGAGCAACTCTGGAAAATACTGGCAAATCCGGGCAGTGAGAGAACAGGCATGGAGACAAGCAGCGGTGCGTAGCGACCGTAAGGCAACCTGGCCGGCGGCGATAGCGGCTTTCCCGGTGCGCGTGTACCGGATGGTGATTTCGCCTCTACTGACCCCCCGCTGCCGGTTCGAGCCTTCCTGCTCCGAGTACGCTCTGGGCGCCCTGGAGAGACACGGATTGCTCAGGGGCCTTGCCCTCAGCATACGACGGGTCGGCAGATGCCACCCATTCAGCCCCAGCGGCGTAGATCCTGTCCCGCCGCAACACTCAAGGATTAGTTGAGTGTTGCGGGCAATCGTCACCGGGATGGGGAGGCTGCTGGCGACCTTCTACGACATCATCCCCAACTACGGGGTCGCGATTATTCTGCTCACCGTACTCGTGCGCACGGCGATGATCCCCCTCGCCATCAAGCAAGCCCACATGATGATTGCCCAGCGGGAGAAGTTCGCGAAGGTGAAGGCGCTGCAGCCCGAGATCAAAAAGATCAAGGAGAAGTATCGCGACGACCGCGCCCGCGCCTACGAAGAACAGAAAAAGCTGATGGACCACCATGGCGTCAATACCGCCAGCATGCTCGGGGGGTGCCTTCCGACGCTGCTGCAGATCCCCATCTTCATGGCGATGTACCAGGTACTAAGCGGGTGTCCCAAGCTGCTTTTCTCACGAAAATGCATTCCGACCACCTGGATCCCTAAAACCGCGGCGCTGCACGCCGCGGTCGGCGGGGGCGGCGCCACATTTCTCACCATGAAGCTCACGGGGAGGCCGTCCGCCGTCCTCCGAGCCGGGGGCGTTGGGCAAGCATGGCCGTACTATCTGTTCTGCCTGTTCATGGGGGCGACCATGTACTACCAGACCAAGTTGATGTCAAAAGGCCAGACGGGGGCGGATCCGCAGATGATCCAGACCCAGAAGATCATGCAGCGATTTTTTCCTGCCATGGTGACCTTCGCTTCAATTAACTTCCCCGTGGGCCTGACGGTTTACTGGTCGGCCACCAACCTGTGGACGATCGGCCAGCAGAGTGTCCTTCTCAAACGTTTCGGTCCCCAGGCGCAACTGCCCGAGCCCGCCAAGCCCCAAAAGGGCAAAAAGCAGGACTCAGGCGATACTTCCGGCAAGGGCTCGCCGCCGGTTAAGCCGGCAGCCAATGGCCCACGCCCCGATGCCGTCTCTTCCAAAGGCGCCAACGGGCAGCGACAGGTCGCACCCGGCGCCAAGCCCAAGGGGTCGGGCGCCCGAAAGGGCAAGAGCAAAAAGAAAAGGAAAAGCGGACGATGAACGAAGAAACTCCCGCCCCCGAGACGGTGGCCGTCCAGTCGGCAGAACCCGCGCCCACCCTGGAAGAGGCAAGGGAGAATGCCCTCGATTTCATCGAGGGGCTGCTGGATGCTATGGATCTGGACGGGGACGTGGCGGGAGAGATCGAGGAAGACGGCCAGCTGCGTATCAGCATCGAGGGCGCCGACGGAGGGTACCTGATCGGGCGGAAAGGAAGAACCCTCGAGGCCATACAGGAACTGCTCCGTGCTGCCGTCCAGCGGTCGGCCGGGGCCCGTATAAAGATGACGGTGGATGTTGACGGCTACCGTGACCGGCGCCGTCAAGCCGTTGAATCCAAGGCGGCCGAAGCCGTACAGAGGGTTCTCGACGAAGGTGGCGAGATCGAGCTCGAACCCATGACGGCCTTTGAGCGCAAGTTGGTCCACGATGTGGTCGCCGGCCACGAAGGAGTAACCAGCTACAGCGAGGGAGAAGATCCTCGCCGGAAGGTCATCGTTTCCTCCGAAGAGTAGGTCGTTCCACGGGGAACCAATCCCCGGATTTCTGTCTCAGGCTTGCTAGACTCTTGCCAGCGCGGGAAAGCGACGTTTACCGGGGAACATCTCCGCCCGCGGACCCAGGAACAAAAGGAGTAGACATGGAACCCATCCCGGACCTGTCCACGCCCCAACCCACCGACTGGGAGTCTCGATCCATGCCGGAGCCTTCCCAGGGGGACCCCGCCGAGTCCGCCGCGGGTTCGCCGGGCCCGAGGGTCATCGCAGTTGCGAACCAGAAGGGCGGCGTGGGCAAGAGTACAACCGTGGTCAATCTCGGCGCTTGGCTGGCGCTGGAGGGGGCAAAGGTGCTTATCGTCGACCTGGATCCCCAGGCGAACGCCACAACCGGCGTGGGGGTTGATCCCAGGCGGGTTAACGGGAATATTTACCAGATTTTGGTAGATGATCTGCCGGCCGAGGACGCGATCGAGCCGACGGCTGTGCGCAACCTGTACTGCATCCCCTCCACGATCGACCTGGCGGGGGCAGAAATCGAATTGGTGGCGGCTTTCAGCCGGGAGATGAGGCTGCGCAAGGCTCTGGAGTCGGTAAGCCCGGACTTTGATTATCTATTTGTCGACTGCCCTCCCTCGCTCGGCCTGCTTACGGTAAACGCACTGGCTTCCGCGTCCGATCTCCTGGTGCCCATCCAGTGTGAGTTCTACGCGCTGGAGGGGCTGGGTCAACTTCTCAACAATCTGCGGCTCGTTCAGTCAAGTCTAAATAGTCAGTTGAGCCTTCTGGGCATCCTGCTGACGATGTTCGATGCCCGGACCCGGTTGGCCGATCAGGTGGCCAGGGAGGTCCGGGGCCACTTCCCGGGCCGGGTGTTCACCTCGGTGGTGCCGAGGAACGTCAAATTGTCCGAGGCCCCCTCCTTCGGCCAGCCGGTCGCCTTGTACGATCCGAAGTCACCCGGCTCGCTTGCCTACAGGAGCCTTGCTCTGGAGATCGCTGGTGGCGGCCCGGGGTCGACCAGTCCCGCCGAGATTGCGGCCGGGGAATCGCAGGGGCAAGAAGAGGCGCTGCAGCAAGTACCACCGGAGCCACTTGAACACCCCATTGAACAGCAGGCCGCCGCAGCCCAGGAAACCGCCGAAGGCCGTCCGGACCAGGTCCCCGTTTTCCACCAAGGAGGTTACAACCAATGAGCACCCGTTCTGTACTCGGAAGAGGCCTTGGGGCACTGATCCCCCCCGGCGCACGAACGCTGGAGGAGATTCCCCTCACCCAGATCGCCCCCAATCCCAAACAACCGAGGCGGGACTTTCCCGAGGAGGCGCTCTCTGATCTCGCCGCCTCCATCCGCAAGCTGGGAGTGCTGCAGCCGGTGGTCGTCCGCCGGATGGATCAGGAGCGTTACGAGTTGGTGATGGGGGAGCGACGCTGGCGGGCCGCCAACCGGGCCGGGTTGACCTCGGTTCCCGCGGTGATTATCGACACCGACGACAGAGGGTCGATCGAGCGGGCGCTGGTGGAAAACATCCATCGCCAGGACCTCAATCCCATCGAGGAAGCGGCGGCATACCGCCAGCTTCTCGACGACGCCGGACTTACCCACGAGCAGCTGGCGGAACGGGTCGGGATGTCTCGCCCCTCCATCACCAACGCCCTCAGGTTGCTCGAACTGCCCGAGGGTATCCAGCAGCTGATAGTCCAGCGCCGGCTGTCGTCGGCACACGGAAAGGCCTTACTGGGGCTGGCCGGTCACCCGCTTCTCGAGCGGATCGCCCAGAAGGTCGCCGCCGCGGGCCTTTCGGTAAGAGAGACCGAGGAGCTGGTGCGCAGGGAGCAAGAGCACGGCACCGCTGAGTCCGACAAGCCCACTGCGGGCAGGCCTAGGAGCACTACCGCGGCTTTCGCCGAAGTGGCCGAGCGTCTTTCGGACGCACTGGCTACAAGAGTCAGGGTGACCGCGGGCAAAGGCAGGGGCAAAATCACAATTGACTTCGGCTCTCCCGACGACTTGCAGCGCCTGGAGCGCCAAATCACAGGCGCCGGTAACGGCGGCTAGGCGAAGTAGTCGCAAATCGCCGCCGATATGGCGGCGGCCACTTCTTGCAGCCACCCGGCCCCCGAGGACATCTGGTCTTCCCGCGGGTTGGTGATGAAGAAGGGCTCGACCACCACCGCAGGCATCGTTGTTTCCCGAAGCAACGGGTAGCCCTTCCCGTGGGTGTGGCAATCGGCCAAGCCGATGGCGCACAGCCGCTGCTGGATGAGCGCCGCCAGGTGCTCGCCGGGCTCCGAGGCAACCTCGCCATGTTCGAAGTAATAGGTAGCGGCCCCGGAGGCTTCCGGCACCCGGTGTGCATTGAGATGGATTGAGACCACCAGGTCCGCCCCGGCGCGGTTGGAAAGCTGCGCACGCTCCGACTCGGTGGGCCCATCGTGAGGGCCTCTCGTCAAAAGCGTCTGCGCTCCCCGGGAGTCAAGAGTGCGGGTAATGAGCGCTGCTAGGTGGAAGGCCAGCTCGGCCTCGGTTTGCCCGGTGGGTGATGTTTCACCGGGGTCGTCGCCTCCGTGGCCGGCATCCACGGCAACCCGCTTGCCCTCCACCCCCGGCGGAGCCGCCCGCCGCGCCTCTCTTTCGCTGATGCGGGCGCCCAGGCCTCTTTTGGTGACGAGCTGCAGGCGCTGCAACGCCAGCAGGGTCTCGTGACCGGCGATCCCGTCCTCATCGATCGCAAGATCTTTTTGAAATGAGCGCAGGGCGGAAGCGGTACGGGGCCCGAAGATTCCGTCGTGCTTGCCGGCATTGAAGCCCAGAGCGTTGAGAGAATCCTGCAGTTGCCTGACGTCGTCTCCTCGCAGATGCGGGCTGGAGAGGTGAAGCAGCCGGTCCCCCAGCGCCCAGGAACTCTCCACGACCACTTTCCACGTGTCCGGACCGACAATGCCGTCGACTACCAGGCCGCTTCGTTGCTGGAGAGATTTGACCGCCGATTCGGTGGTCTCTTCAAAATCGCCCCCCAGCTCGCCGAGGGCAATCGTGAAACCGAGCGAGTCGAGGCGGCGCTGGAGGTCGGCAATGGCATTTGATTTCTGGCCGCGCCGCATCAGCTCCATGGCGCCAGCTTAATTGGTCGGCGAAGCGATCCGGCCGCCGAAGCAGGCCGGACGGCGGCTTAGAGGAAGCGCTTTATTTCAGAGACGATGGCGTCCTTGGGACGGGCGCCGACAAGGCGGACCTTCTCCTCGCCGTTGTCGAACAGGACCACCGTCGGAATCGACAGCACGCCGAACCTTCCGGCCACCCCCGGGCTTTCGTCCATATCGACCTTCACAACCCGCAGCTTGTCGGACATCTCGGTGGCTATCGCTTTTAGATGCGGCTCGATCATCTTGCAAGGCTGGCACCAGTCGGCCCAGAAATCGACCAGCACCGGCCTGTCGGAATCCAGGACCTCGGCGTCAAAAGTTGTATCGGTTGCGTGAGAGAGTTCTGCCATGGGTTATCGCGGCCTTGCCGCTCCTCCTTTTGTCTGCGTCTGACGAACTTTTCTTTCCATCATAACCATGCCCGTCAAACGCGCATTCACGCATTAGCGGAAGCCGTCGAAGGTCGGGGGGCCTTGCGCCGCAAGCTCAGACTTCAGCCGCGCCGCGAGCCGCTGCCGGGCGCCGGGGTCGGGCGCGGCCGGAGAGGTGGAGCGCGATTCCAAAAGTGCAATGCGCTTTCGAATGGCGATGCTCTGCCTGCGAGCTTCACGGACGTGCGCGACGGCAGCCTCGTAGAGGCGCCTCAGCATAGGTTCTGGGTTTTCCCAGCGCGTGCCGTTTTGAAGGCCGAAGTGCAGGTGGGGGGGAAATTCGTCTTCGGTCGGCTCGGGCCCGTAACCGGAACTGCCGAGAAGGCCCAGCAAATCTCCCGGCTTCACGGTGGCTCCCTTGACCATCGAAGGGGAAATGGCCGACAGGTGGGCGTAGAACCAGTAGCGACCCGATCCGTCGCGGATACCCACCCGCCGTCCCGAGTAAAAGGTCCAGCCGGCGTTTTCCACGATTCCGGATGAAATCGAGACCACGGGGGCGCCGCTCTCGGCGAAGATATCGATCCCCTGGTGCACGCCGGTCTGTTTCCAGACGCCCCCTTCAAAGCGCATCCTGGGCGCTCCGTAGGTATCCCTCCAGTTAAGCCACCGGCGGCGAGCCGACAGCAATACCGGAAAGCTGCGGCCGCCGGTGACCAAGGGGCGGTACCATGTCCCGTTTTGGGCTTGCGCCGAGGCAGGGCCGGGGGACAGCACGGGCACCGCCAGCACCAGGCAAAGCCCGGCGCCGAAGGCCCTGCCGGTCAGATGCCGTGCGACTCCAGCCACCGCTCGGCGTCGATTGCCGCCATGCAACCCATCCCCGCAGCGGTGACCGCCTGCCGGTAGACGTGATCGACGCAGTCGCCGGCGGCAAAGACCCCCTCCACATTGGTCCGGGTGGCAAAAGGCGATGAAGCGTCCCAGTCGTCGGTCAGGTCGCGCCCGACCACCAGGTAGCCGGTGGGATCCAGCTCGAGCTTGCCCTGGAACAACGAGGTGTTGGGGGTGTGGCCTATCGCCACGAAGACTCCTCCCGCCTCGATCTCCCGGCTCTTTCCGCTTCCCCCATCCTGGATGCGTACACCTTGAACCTTCTGATCGCCGAGGACTTCTTCGATAACTGCGTTTACGACGAAATCAATGTTCGGGTTTGCCCGGGCACGGTCGAGCATGATCTTGGAGGCCCGGAATTGGTCGCGACGGTGGATGACCGTTACCGAGCTTGCAAAGCGGGTGAGGTAAATTGCCTCCTCCATCGCCGAGTCGCCGCCTCCCACCACCAGAAGCTTCTGACCTTTGAAGAACGCGCCGTCGCAGGTGGCGCAGGTGGAAACGCCCCTTCCCATGAGGCGCCGCTCGTTTTCCAGACCGAGGGTCTTGGCCGACGCCCCCGTCGAGATGATCACCGTATCCCCGGTGTACCGGGTGCCCCCGGCGGTAACGCTAAAGGGCCGTGACGAAAAATCGACCTCGGTGGCGTCGTCGCTGAGATAAGTTGTTCCGAACCGGGCCGCCTGCTTACGCATCGTGTCCATCAGATCCGGACCCATGATTCCGTCGACGAAGCCGGGGTAGTTTTCGACGTCGGTCGTAAGCATCAACTGACCGCCCGCCTCGAAGCCTTCGATGACCAGCGGCTCCAGGTTGGCCCGGCCGGTGTACAGAGCTGCGGTGAGCCCCGCCGGCCCGGAGCCGACGATCACGACCTTGTGGTGGTTGTTTTCCATGCAGCCAAGGATAACGGCTGGCCGCTCCCGGGAGAGCCGGTGGGCGGCTTACCGGGCTTGCGGCAGGAAGGTATACAGCAGAGCCGCTCCGAGCACGGACTCACCTTCTAGAGAGGCGCACGCTCTCAGCGGGATTATCCATACCTCGGCCTGCACAGGGCCGCCGGCAGCGTCCAGGCCGTACACCAGCATCCAGGCCGCCTGCTGCTTGTAATCAACCCTGCGGAACAAGATGGGCGTCACCGGACGGGTTTGGGCGCGGGCGACCTTATTCAGGCAGGCGCCGCCGGCAGGGTCGGTCCGGCTCTGATCCTCAGCCGGATCCGCAGCAGAGAATCCCCCCGACCCTCCCGTTTCCCCGGAAGCGGGCGTTTCCGCGCCCGAATCTGCCGCTTCCGGCTGCGGGGCGGTGGCGGCCTGAGGAGGAGCATTCGCCCGGGACGAGCCGCCAAGAGCCCGGATTACCGCCGGGTCCGACTGCACCGCCCGGCGCACTTCCTCGTCGGAGTCCAGCGACATCACAGGGGCGGTTTTCAGCTGCGCCGACTCCGTACCTGCGGTGCGCTCCCGCGTCCGGACAAAAAAGCCGACGCCTGCGATCAGGACCAGTACGGCCGCCGCCCCGGCCAGCAGCTTCCAGCCAAAGGCCCATCTCCTCTGGCCCCGCGAAGCGAGAATCGACTGTCTCAGCGCCCGGTGCTCATCTGCGTCGGGTGCCTCGGCGGGAAGACTCGACAGCGCTGCGGAGGCCGTGCGCAGGGCCTCCAGGCGGGCCGAGCAGGCCGGGCAGGCGTCCAAGTGCTGCCTTGCATCAGACAACTCGCCGGGAGGCAATTCCTCGTCCAGGTAAGCGCTGAGAACCTCAAAGTCGGGATGATCTGCGGCCATATCGTTCATTAGACGGCCGGGCCACCCTGCCCGGTTCCCTGAAAGTCGGCAGCCAGCTTTTGAGCCAGAGCCTGCCTCGCTCTGGAGATGCGGCTTTTGACGGTCCCCGCCGGAACTCCGGTGGCCTCGCTTATCTCCTGGTAGGAGAGCTGGTACAGGTCTCTCATGACCACCGCGGCGCGCTGATCGCCGGGCAGGGCGGACAGCGCCTGCTCGATCACCACCTTCTCATCTGGCGATGAAGCCGCGACCGCCGCCACCGGCATATCACCGGCCGGCACCGGCCGCCGGGAGCGGGAACGGCTGAGGTCGTAGCAGGCGTTTACGGTCAGCCGGTAAAGCCAGGTAGTAAAGGCGCTGCGGTGCTGGAAGGAGCCTGCCCGGCGGAAGACTGCCAGGAAGACCTCCTGGGCCGCGTCGAGAGCATCGGCCCGGTTTCCCAGAATTCGCAATGCAAGCCCGAACACCCGCGCCTCGTGACGCCGGAGTAGTATCTCGAGGGCCTGCGAATCTCCCGAGTCGGTGAACAGCCGCACGAGATCCTCGTCGGCGGTGGCATCCAGGTCGTCAGCGCGCGGAGGGGACAATCTCGCTTATCGCGACGGAAAACGGGTTTTCGGGACGGCCGCCGGGTGATGTCGTCAGCTCGGTGATCCAGATCATCCAGTACCGGTGGCTGCCTTCGGCTTTGAAGACGTGGTGCTGCTGGGCGGTTTCCGATGCACCCGGGCTGCTCCAGCTCCGGCCGTCGGAAGACGTCCTTATCGAGGCCTGCCACCCGCCCTCCAGCGAAGAAACGGAGATTCCATCAAGTGAGCCCTCCCTCCCCAGATCGAAGTAAATTCCCACCCCCGGTTTCAGTCCGCCCAGTCTGGCGGTGCGGTAATTGCTGGTCCGCCACACCGTAGAACCGTCCGAGTCGAAGGCGCCGGAGGTCTGCTCGTCGTTTTCCGATCCGTCCCCGGGAGGAGGATCGTAGGTGCCGAAAGTCGCAACTTCGAGTGTCTGTTGTTGTCCGGGCAGGGGAACCGCCCTTATGACCTCGCCCACCCGGTC
>JBOGWH010000158.1:0-6209 GCA_050692975.1 Actinomycetota bacterium
ATCTGGGTCATCCCCAGCTTGGTGCCGAGGAGGCCCTTGAAGCTCGCGGTCCTGCTCATAGCTTGATCTCGATGTCCACGCCGGCCGTGCCCTTGCCCTTGGACACCCCGACCACGTCGACGCGCTCGCCCTCGGCGAACACGTCCGCCTTGAGCTCCTGCCCGAGCGCGTACTCGCCGGCGTCGGCGGTGCGCAGCTCCACCAGGTGGCGGCGGGGCTCGACCCCTGCCTTGGCGAAGTGCCCGGCCACGGGCTTGGTGACCCGGCGCGGCTTGACGTCGCCGTAGGCGAGCTGGACGGCGGCGTAGCCGTCGCGCTCGGGCGACTTCAGCTGCGTGACCGTGCACGGCCCTGCCTGGATCACGGTCACGGGCACGACGCGCGAGTTCTCGTCGAAGATCTGGGTCATCCCCAGCTTGGTGCCGAGGATGCCCTTGCTGGTTGTCGTGGTCATAGCTTGATCTCGATATCCACGCCTGCCGGCAGGTCCAGGCGCATCAGGCTGTCAACCGTCTTAGGGGTCGGGTCGAGGATGTCGATCAGGCGCTTGTGGGTGCGCATCTCGAAGTGCTCGCGTGAGTCCTTGTCCACGTGCGGGCTGCGGATCACGCAGTAGACCGACCTCTCGGTGGGCAGGGGAACCGGTCCGGCGACGCGCGCGCCAGTACGAGTCACCGTGTCGACGATCTTGCGCGCCGACTGGTCGATGATCTCGTGGTCATACGCCTTCAGGCGGATGCGGATCTTCTGATTCATGCTGACCGCCGGTCTCCCACTCACTTGAGGATTTTGATGACGCGGCCGGCGCCGACGGTGCGGCCGCCTTCGCGGATGGCGAACCGCAGGCCCTCGGCCATCGCGATCGGCTGGATCAACTTGACGATCATCTCGGTGTTATCGCCCGGCATCGCCATCTCGGTCCCCTCCGGCAGCGACACCTCCCCGGTCACATCGGTGGTCCGGAAGTAGAACTGGGGCCGGTAGTTGTTGAAAAACGGCGTGTGGCGGCCGCCTTCGTCCTTGGCCAGCACGTACACCTGGCCCTCGAACTCGGTATGCGGGGTGATCGAGCCCGGGCCCGCCAGAACCTGGCCGCGCTCGACATCTTCCTTGTCGATGCCTCGCAGCAGGCATCCAACGTTGTCGCCGGCCTGGCCGGAATCGAGGATCTTCCGGAACATTTCGACGCCGGTGCAGACGGAAGTCTGGGTCTTTTCCCGGATTCCGACGATCTCGACGTTGTCGCCGACTTTGACCTGGCCCCGCTCGATGCGTCCGGTGACCACAGTGCCCCGTCCGGTGATCGAGAAAACGTCCTCGACCGGCATAAGGAACGGCTTGTCGATCTCACGAACGGGCTCGGGAATGGAGGCGTCGACCGCCGCCATGAGCTCCATGACCTGGGCGGCCGCGTCGGCGTCGCCCTCCAGGGCCTTGAGGGCCGAGACGCGTACCACCGGCACGTCGTCGCCGGGAAATTCGTAGGAAGTGAGAAGCTCGCGAACTTCGAGCTCGACGAGGTCGAGAAGCTCGGGATCGTCGACCATGTCGACCTTGTTGAGGAAGACGACCAGCGCCGGAACGCCGACCTGGCGGGCCAGCAGAACGTGCTCGCGGGTCTGGGGCATCGGGCCGTCGGCAGCGGAAACCACCAAGATCGCACCGTCCATCTGGGCGGCGCCGGTGATCATGTTCTTGATGTAGTCGGCGTGGCCGGGGCAGTCGACGTGGGCATAGTGGCGGTTTTCCGTCTCGTACTCCACGTGCGCAATGGTGATGGTGATTCCCCGGGCCTTCTCCTCTGGGGCCTTGTCGATGGCGTCGAAAGGCGTGAAGAAGTTACCGAAGCCCTTGTCCGTCAGCACTTTGGTGATGGCCGCGGTAAGAGTGGTCTTGCCGTGGTCGATGTGTCCGATGGTGCCGATGTTGAGGTGGGGCTTGGTCCTTTCAAACTTTGCCTTCGCCATGCTGTTCCCTTCTGGCCCGTCTTGAGCCCTTCTTTATATTTCTTATCTGTTGGTTGAAAAAAGACTATCGCGTCTGGTAGCGGCGGGCGGAATCGAACCGCCGACACAGCGATTATGAGCCGCTTGCTCTGCCTCTGAGCTACGCCGCCTCGATGCTACCAACTCTGCCGGCCCCGGCCGCAGAGTGTGCAAAACTCTCAACCCGGTTGCCTGCTCCCCGGCCGGTTCGGCGCCGACCCGGGAAAGGCGGGGGCCTGGGCCCCCACCGTGAGCCCTCTCACGGAATCGAACCGTGGACCTACGCCTTACCATGGCGTCGCTCTGCCGACTGAGCTAAGAGGGCGTGGCCTCCAGTTTACCCATCGCTGCAGGAGCCAAGAAGGTCTGTCGCTTTGCGGCGTTGTAAGTTTGTTATGTGGGTATCAAGCGGGCGGTGTTGATCGGTCTGGTAGCGGCCCTGCCCCTGAGCGGTTGCATCACTTTTTCTTCCCGAAACGCCGAGCAGGAGAGCCGCATCAAGCGCCTGGAAGATGCCCTTGAGCACGGCGAGAGGTCGCGGGGCCGCGACGGAGAGCCCGGCCGTCCGGGGCGCGACGGAGAACCCGGCCGGCCGGGGCGACCCGGACGCAATGACATCCACGTCGTGGGCTCCGGAGTGGCGAAGACCGAGACGCGGCCGGTATCGGGAATCTCTGAGGTTTCGATCCGTGGCTCGGCGACTTTGATGATCGATCAGACCGGCACGGAATCCCTGCAGGTCGAAGCCGAAGACAACCTGCTGGAGCACCTTCGCTCCGATGTTGTCGGCCGCAGGCTCGAGCTCGGGCTGAAGCCTGGAGTCAGCATCGAGTCGACCCGGCCGATCATCTTCCGCCTGACGGTTGCCCGGCTGGCGGCCGTGCAGGGTTCCGGGAGCGGGGAGATCGATATCAAAGCCCTCAGCGGGGATTCGATTGAAATCGGCTTGAGCGGCTCATTCGACATCAAAGCCGCCGGTTCGGTCACCCGTCAATCCCTGAACATTTCCGGTTCGGGCGATTACTCGGCGGAGGGGCTGGACAGCAAAGAGGCGCAGGTCCAGATTTCGGGCAGCGGTGAAGCGGTGGTGAAAGTGGCGGACAAGCTTGACGTCTCCGTGCGGGGCTCGGGGTCGGTCCGCTACTCCGGCTCCCCGCGCATCAGCCGGGATATCCGGGGATCGGGCTCGGTGGAACGAGCCGGGTAGCGGCTTGTTGCCGGGGGTGAGTCCGAAGTTGCGAGATTATAAGGGCCGCGAAAATGTGCCTGGCTAGGCACAGTTTCGAGACTGGTTTTCTGGCTACAAAAGGCGTGCCGGGATTGGGGCTTCCAGTTTAGCGCCAGTCGATGGCGGCTATTTCCACCGGCTCTGAGATGCCCTTGAGCGCGACGGTGCGGGCGTCCGAGGTCTTGTACCTTCCGGAGTCGCCGACCGTCGAGATGCTTGCCAGGATCTCTCCTCCCTCGGCAAGCGCTGCGATCCGGGCGGCCTCATGCACCCCGATGCCCCGAAAGTCCTTGCCGACCTGGGCGGCGCCCGTAGCGTGCAGGCCGATGCGGACCTGGGGGGCGAACCCCTGGGTCTTGCGGTGCTCGGCGAGCTTTCGCTGGATGGCGACTGCGCACGCAATGGCCTCCTCCGGGCCGTCAAAACCGACAAAAAAGCCGTCGCCCGCCGATCCGATCTCCTCGCCGTGATGAGTGGAAAATAGGCCGCGCAATGTGTCGTTGTGCCAGCGAAGCAAGTCCGTCCAGGCATCGTCACCCAGCGCTTCGACGAGGTTGGTTGATTTGACGATGTCGGTAAACATGAAAGTCTTCTCGACCCGGCGCCCGGCCGAAGGCCGGCCCCGAAGCTGCCAGGGAAGCAGCTCTTCGACTTCTTCGATCTCGATTGCCTGGGTGGGGCAGGACGCTGCCGCTTCCCGTAGAAGCTCTTCGTCGATGCTCTCGGCGCCGACCACGTCCGCCTTGTAAAGCTCACCCTTCAGCCAGTCAAAAGCGGTGGGCGCGATGGTGATGCAGTTGCCCGCGCCGATGCAGCGGTGCCGGTCGATTCGTACCTTGAGCGCCACCGCCCTACACCACCCCTTCTCTCAGCGCGAGCATCGCAGCCCCGGCGGGGGAGGTGACGCCGATCTTGCCGTACACCCTGGCCAGCCTGCCGATCAGTATTTCCTGATCGATGCCCAGCTCCTCGGCGATCTCCCGGTTGCTTCGTCCCTCGATCAAGAACCAAAGCAGCCGGGACTCTTCATCGGTAATGTCCGGTCCGGCCACCGGAGCAGCGGTTTCCATCTGCCCGTTTGTCGACCCTGCCGCCGCCAGGGTGGACAGCTTCTTGCCCAGAGGGCTCTTGAACCAGCGGATGCGGACATCTTCATCGACGATTCGCTGAACCAGCTGGGCCAGCGCCACCCGCAGGCCGTCGAGGACCTTTTCTTTCATCTCGGCGGTGCCGCCGGCAAAGGTCGCCTCGGCGGCCGGAAGGACGATTTCAAGGTGGAGGTCTTCTCGAACGACTGCTTCGAGGGCTTCCAGAGCGGCCCCTCCTTCAGCGGCTGCCGCCGAGGCATCGCCTTCCGCCAAAAGAATCGAAGCCATGGCGGCGTGCGCCTGAATGGGCCAGACCGGGCGGCCGGGCAGCGACGGGGCGAGTTGTTGGACTTCCGCAGCGCACCTTCGAGCGAGGCCCAGCAGCTCCGCCGACGCGCTTTCGGCCCCCAGCCTCGCCGCCTCCAATGAGAGCCGGGCAAGGGCCTCGCAGCGATCGGGGAGGCGGTTTTGCTCCGCCGCCATGGCGCTGGCCTGCTCGAAGTGGGCTCGCGTCCCGACCGCATCGCCCTCCGCCGCCTGCAGCAGGCCGCGATACATCTCGAGCCTTCTAGACTTGAGAGGAGTCGGCTCCGCGGCGGCAGCCATGGCGGCGGTGTCCACCCACCGTTTAGCTTCCGTTGTTTCGCCGAGGTCGATGTGCACCAGGGCCATTCCTCCCGCGGCGGCGAATTCCAGCGAGCGGTCGCCCTGGACCCGGGCGGCCTTCCAGGCGCTTTCTCCGCGGGAAAGGGCGAGGTCGTAGACGCCTTTTGCCCGGGCAAAGACGTGAGCGCCGTAAAGCATCGCCACCTCTGAGAAGCTGCGCTGGCTCTCGCGGCTCAGCGAGGCGAGACTGGTGGACAGCCGGCGGATCTCCTCGATCCGTCTTGCCGACCCGAGCATGTGGATGTCGACACCAAATTTAAGAAAGGCCATGCCGATGACTGCGGTCATGACGCCCCGGCGGTCGCCGATTTTCTCGAACAACTCGGCGGCCCTTTCATAGAAGCTCATTGCATCTCCCACCAGAGGTGCGATCGGAAGGCCGGGCAGAATGTCGCCGAGCGACACTCCTTTCGACAGCTCCTTCATGAGCGGGGCGATCTCACCAGAGGCAACCTGTCCGACGTACCACTTGCGGACCTGTCCAACCCTGACCACGCCCAGCTCGCGCAGGGCCACGGCGAGGGCACGGTTGTCGCCGATCTCTTCGGCCAGCTTTACAGTTTCGCTGTATGCCGCGTCGGCGCCGTCAAGATCGGTTTCACTTGCTGTGGGACTAAACGACTCACCTGCCGGAACGCCGAGAAGGGCCTGGCCGGTTTCCAGAAGCGCGGCCAGTTCCGCTTTTCGGTCTCTACGCTCGATGGCCAGCTGTTTGACCTGCTGGGCCAGCCCCGCCGCGAGGTCGGTTTCGCCCGCCAGCCGCAGGGCGGAAGCCCGGCGAAGCATGATCTCCAACTCCAGGTGCGAGTCACCCATTGCCTCGCTGAGCGCTTCCAGTTCGGCCAGCCCTTCGAGACGGTCGCCCGGGCGACCCAGCATCTCCAGCGCGTCGTCTCTTGCGGTTAAAAGTGCGACCCGATCTATGGGTCCGGAAGAACCGGCCAGCGCAGCGTCCACCAGCCGCAGCACCTCTTCGGGAGCCCTGGCGGCCAGAGCTGCTTTGGCGGCTTCAACTGAGAAGTGCGCTGCGCGGGCGGTGTCTCCTGCGGCCATGGCGTGCTGGGCAAGAAGGGGAAGGCTTTCGGGCAGTGGCTCTCCTTCGGCCGTGAGCATGTCGACGATTGCCTGGTGGGTCCGGCGGCGCTGCGCGCTGCTGAGTGAGGCGGCGGCGAATTCCTTTACCTGCTCATGTGAGAAACGGTAGTCCGCCGGCGAGCTCTCCGGCAGCTCCTCAAGAAGGCC
>JBOGWH010000159.1:0-1413 GCA_050692975.1 Actinomycetota bacterium
GAACGAACCGGAGGGTGCGCGGGTACGTCCTCAACTCCGAGGGGGCCAATGCATTTCTGTCCGGTTACCGGGAACTGTTGAACACCACTCTTCCCGGTTTTTCCAGGGAGGGCAGGCACTACCTCACTATTGGAGTGGGCTGCACCGGAGGCAAGCACCGTTCCGTCGTGATCGCCGAGGAGATCGCACGTTACCTCTCCGGCAAGGGCTATTCGGCGACCGTCGTCCACCGGGACCTCGATCGCGAATAGCCGCCTACTGCTGGGGCACCGTAATGCGGATCAAGGCTCCGCCGCTGCGGCCGGCGTCGGCAGCCACCCGTCCTCCCTGGGCTTCGACGAGCAGTTTCGCAAGATGCATCCCGATTCCCAGGCCCCCGACCACTCTCGTGGAGCTGCCGTCCAGCTGAAAAAAGGGCTCCCACACCCGGCGGCGGTGGGAGCCGGGAATCCCCGGCCCCTCGTCCTCGACTTCCACCGTTAAGGCGCCCCGGCCGGTATGCGCCCGCAGCGCGATGGTTCCCTCCGGCGCGAATTTCACCGCCTTGTCGACCAAGTTGCCGAGTGCATCGGTCAGGTACTCCGCATGCACCCTGGCCCTCAGACGGGGCGGGCTTTCGATCGCGACCCGCCTCCCGGCATCCCTCGCGCGCCCGGCGGCGGCGTACAGGATTTCGGGTATGCCGGCCTTCTCCAGTGGGACCCGATGGTCCTCATGGCTCAAGCTCGCAACCTTGACCAGGGAATTGCACAGCTTCAGCATGCGACGGCCGTTGTCGTCAATTGCGTTGGCCGCCATCTGTATCTCCTCGCGTTCGACCATGCCGTCTTTCAGGGCCTCCGCCCAACCCAGGATGCTGGTCATGGGCGTTAGTAGCTCGTGGGAGGCGCTGGCAATGAATTCTTCCCGGCTCCGGACGGCCTCCTTGAGCCTTTCCACGGTCATCTCCAGGGCCCGTTTGGCGGTTTCCAGCTCGTCTGCCCGTCTTTTCTGGGCAGCGTAAAGGGCGCTTAGCTCCCTGGCGTAGATAAGCGCCTGTGCCTCATGCCCGTCGACAACGCGCTCGTCCAACAACCCGTCTCCCTTTCTCCCTAACTCAAAAATCCCTTCTCGATTGTCTCCCGATGGTCATCCGAACAAACATTGCGGTTGAGCTTTCGTTGCCGCTGGGCCCGGCATGGGGGTTGAGGTGATGAACCGCCCGCCTGTGGGTAAGGTGACCGCCGGGAGATCGGCCGGTGGCTCGAACCGGCCCGAGGGAGAAAATGGACTTAAGCAGGAAGACCCGGATTGTAATGTGGGCCATAGCCCTGTCGATAGTGGCGAGCGTAGCCACTCTCGCGTGGCAGGTCGCAGAGACGGTGAAGCTCCGGAAAGTGGTTCTCCTCACCTTTCCGTGGGTAGCTGGACGGT
>JBOGWH010000160.1:0-8547 GCA_050692975.1 Actinomycetota bacterium
CTCGATTACCGACGGCCAGATCTTCTTCGAGACCGGGCTGTTCTACCAGGGTATTCGTCCTTCGATCAACGTCGGCACGTCGGTTTCTCGCGTAGGAGGCGCCGCCCAGATCAAGGCCATGAAGCAAATCGCCGGGCCTTTGAAGATCGACCTGGCACAGTACCGTGAGCTGGCGGCATTTGCGGGTTTCGGCTCCGACCTCGACAAGGCCTCACAGCGGCAGCTGGCGCGTGGAGAGCGGCTGACCGAGCTGCTCAAGCAGGCCCAGTTCTCGCCCGTTCCGGTCGAGCGCCAGGCGGTTACCATCTACGCCGGCACCAAGGGCTACCTAGAGGAAGTTCCGGTGGCCGACGTGCGCCGCTTCGACGCCGAGATGCACGACGCCCTGGCGGCCAGGGCCCCCGAGGTTCTCGAGCACATCCGCACCAAGGGTGACTTTCCGGAAGAGCTCGAGAACCGGCTGAAAGAGGTGCTGGCCGACTTCAAGGCCAATTTCACGCCCACCGATACCGCCGCGGCCGCTGCGGCGAAGGAGCAGGCCAAGAAGGTCGCCGAGACCGGCGAGGACGCCGCCGCCGGCGACGAGGACGAGTCCGCGGCATGACGGGCAGCTCCGTCTAGCGATGGCAGAGAAAGCCAGAGATATCCGGCGGCGGATCCGCTCGGTCGAATCCACCAAGAAGATCACCAACGCAATGCAATTGATCGCTGCGAGCCGGATCCTGCGGGCCCAGCTTCGGACCGAGCGCTCCAGGCCCTTTGCGCGGGCGATCGGCGAGATGATCGCGATGCTTTCATCCGAATCTAAATCGTCCCCCCTCCTCAAGGCCCGCGATGAGATCCGGACGGTCAGCGTGATCGTGATCACGGGGGACCGGGGCCTGGCGGGTGCTTACAACGCCAACGTGCTCAGGGAAGCGCAGCGGGCGATCGGCAGGGAACGTGAGGCCGGGCGGGAGATCCGCCTGACCAGCGTCGGGCGCAAGTCGGCGTCGTTCTTCAGGTTCCGCAAGGTCCCTATGGCGGCCGAATTCACCGGCGTTTCCGACAAGCCTTCCTACGAAGACGCCAAGAAGATCGCCGACGGAGTGATCAAGGATTTTGTCGGGGGGGATGTGGACAAGGTCCTGCTGGCATACACGGACTTTGTCTCTGCTTCTCTGCAGCGGGCCCGGGTTGTGCAGATACTTCCGGTTCCCCAGCCCGAGGGAAAGCCGGAGTCCAAGGGCCCCCAGGCCTCCTTCGAGTTCGAGCCGGAGCCCGATGCGTTGCTCGACGCTCTGCTGCCCCGCTACGTCGAGATCAAGATCTTTGCGGCCCTGCTGGAGTCTTCGACCTCCGAGCACGCTTCGCGGATGAGAGCAATGAAGAGCGCCACCGACAAGGCGGAAGACTTGATCAAGATTTACCAGCAGGAGGCCAACAAGGCCCGCCAGTCCGAGATAACCAGCGAGCTGGCGGACATCCTGGGCGGCGCCGAGGCGCTGCGGAAATGAAAACCGGCAAAGGAGAAATTTGATGGCAGTAACCGAAGAGCAGATGCAAGACTCGGGCGCCGAAGCCCGCAGCGAGGGACGGGTGGTCCAGGTCATCGGCCCCGTCATCGATGCCGAATTTCCTCCCGACTCCCTTCCCGATATTTACAATGCTCTGCTCGTGGACCGTGAGGTCGGCGGCAAAAAGGACCAGATAACCGCAGAGGTGGCGGGCCACGTCGGCCACTCGATCGTCCGGGCCATCTGCATGGCTCCCGCCGATGGCCTGCAAAGAGGCGCCAGGGTTATCAATACCGGCGCCCCGATCTCCGTCCCGGTCGGGCCGGCCACGCTCGGCCACGTCTTTAACGTCCTGGGCGAGCCGCTCGATGTTGACGTGAGCACTCTCGACATCAAGGAGCGCTGGAGCATCCATCGCGACCCGCCTCCATTCGCGGAGCTGGAACCAAAGACCGAGATGTTGAACACCGGTATCAAAGTCGTGGACCTTCTCGAGCCCTACGTGGCCGGCGGCAAGATCGGCCTGCTGGGCGGGGCCGGAACCGGCAAGACCGTTTTGTTGAAGGAGATGATCTACCGCTTCGCCGCCGAGCACGGCGGCTACTCGGTGTTTGCGGGCGTAGGCGAGCGCACCCGTGAAGGCAACGACCTGTGGCTGGAACTCAACGAGGCGGGCGAGGCCGTTATCGGCAAAGCCGCCCTGGTATTCGGCCAGATGGACGAGCCCCCGGGCGTCCGGCTTCGGGTGGCCAACACCGCGCTGACGATGGCCGAGTACTTCCGCGACGTTGAGCGCCGCGACGTGCTGGTGTTCATCGATAACATCTTCCGTTTCGTCCAGGCCGGCTCGGAGGTGTCTACCCTGCTGGGCCGCATGCCCGCGGCGGTGGGCTACCAGCCCACACTTGCCGACGAGATGGGCGCCATGCAGGAGCGCATCACCTCAACCCGCGGAAAATCGATCACCTCGGTGCAGGCCATCTACGTGCCCGCCGACGATTACACCGACCCGGCGCCGCACTCGACGTTCGCGCATCTGGACGCCTTTACCGCCCTGTCCCGCGATGTGTTCGCGCTGGGCATCTATCCCGCGGTGGACCCGCTTGCCTCGTTCTCCAGGGTCCTCGACCCCCGCTACGTAGGTGAGGAGCACTACGCGGTGGCCGACGAGGTCAAGCGAATCCTGCAGCGCTACAAGGACCTCCAGGACATCATCGCCATTCTGGGGATCGACGAGCTTTCCGAGGAAGACAAGCTGGACGTCTTCAGGGCACGCAAGATCCAGAAATTCCTCTCGCAGCCGTTCTTCGTAGGCGAGGTCTTTACCGGCATTCCCGGTGAGTCCGTGCCTGTTGAAGAGACGATTCGCGGCTTCAAGATGATTACCGAAGGCGACGTGGACCATCTGCCGGAGCAGGCCTTCTACATGGTCGGCGGCATCGACCAGGCCATCGAGAAGGCAAAGAAGATGGAGTCGGACGAATAGTGGCTTTTCGGGTTGAGCTCGTATCGCCGGAAGAAGATCTTTTCACCGGGGACGCCGAGTTTGTGCGGGCACGCACCGTGGAGGGCGACATCGGCATCCTGACCGGCCACGCTCCTTTGCTCGCCCAACTGGCGCCGGGAGAGGTTAAGGTCCGGGCGGCCGGAGGCTCAGAATCGCTGTTCAATATCGACGGCGGATTCATGACGGTTAAAGAGAACAAAGTGATCATCCTGGCGGAAAAATCCGGAGACGAGGATTAGGAAGCAGAGGTAATCCGGCCAGCGGGGAGGGGTACACTCCCTGTTGTGCAATATTTCCGCGTAGAGGGTGGCCGCCGCCTCGAGGGCCGGGTTGCCG
This sequence comes from Actinomycetota bacterium, assembly GCA_050692975.1. Classification (GTDB taxonomy): domain Bacteria; phylum Actinomycetota; class CADDZG01; order JAHWKV01; family JAHWKV01; genus JBOGWH01. The sequence goes on from JBOGWH010000160.1 coordinate 3,340, forward strand.
TCTCGGGGGCAAAGAATTCGGCCCTGAAGCTGATGGCGGCGTCTCTGCTGGCCAAGGGCAAGACCGTTCTGACCAACGTCCCCCGAATCGCCGACGTCTTTACAATGGCCGAGGTGCTCAAGCGCCTGGGGGCGGAAGTTGAGTTCGAGGCAGACACCATCTCGATCGATACCTCCGGAGAGATCACCACCGAGGCGCCGTACGACCTGGTGCGGCGCATGCGAGCGTCGATTAACGTTCTGGGCCCCCTGCTCGCCCGTTACGGGCACGCCAGAGTGGCCATGCCCGGCGGCTGCAATATCGGGCAGCGGGGCATAGACATCCACCAGAGGGGCCTCCAGGAGCTTGGGGTGGCCTTTCAGTTCGACCACGGCTACCTGGAAGGGGTATCCGGGGGCCTGACCGGGAGAACTGTCGTCCTGGACTTCCCCAGCCGCGGGGCAACCGAGAATCTTTTGACTGCAGCCGTGCTGGCGGACGGCGCAACCGTGATCGAAAATGCGGCCAGGGAGCCCGACATCGTGGACCTGGCCCGGCTCCTCAACCGGATGGGGGGCAGGGTCGCCGGCGCGGGCAGTTCCATCATCCGCATCGAGGGGGTGGCCGAGCTGCACCCCGCTGCCTACCGGGTCGGTGCGGACCCCATCGAAGCCGGAACCTTTGCCCTGGCCGTGGCCGCCACCGGGGGCGAGGCGGAGCTGAGTGGAGGCAATCCGGGCGATATGCAGGTCTTTCTTGAGAGGCTCACCGCCACGGGGACCCGGTGGGAGACCACAGAGGCAGGAATGCGGGTCTCGGGACCTTCGCGACCCCGGTCAGTCGACTTCGCGACTCTGCCCTATCCGGGATTTCCAACCGACCTCCAGCCCCCCATGATGGCCTACCTGACCGCGTCCGAGGGAACCAGCATCGTCACCGAGAACGTTTTCGAGTCCCGGTTTCTGCATGTTCAGGAGCTGGTAAGAATGGGCGCCGATATCACCACCGAGGGCCACCATGCGGTTATCCGGGGAGTCCCCAGGCTCCAGGGGGCCCCGGTTCGAGTGACCGACCTGAGAGCCGGCGCAGCGATGGTCGTGGCGGCTCTGGCAGCCGAGGGCGAAACCGAGATTCACGACATAGAGCACCTCGAACGGGGATACGAGAACCTGATCGGCAAACTGCAGCGACTGGGGGCTCGAATCGACCGTGCGGGCTCCCAGGCACAGGCGCTTACGGCCACCCCTTGAGGATTTGGCCCGCCCAGGAGCCAGCGGGCCGGTAGAATTGAATCGTGGAAGAAGGCGTACGCCGGGTAATCGACGAGAAGATCCGGCCGGGAGTTCAGGCCGATGGGGGAGACATTGAGGTCGTCGGCGTCTCGGACGGCACGGTGACGATCAGGCTGATCGGCGCCTGCGACGGTTGTCCCATGTCTCCGGTGACGCTCAGGGCCGGCGTCCAGCGGATCCTTCAGCAGGACTTCCCCGAGATCACCGAGGTTGTAGCCCTAGAGGCTTGAGCTCACAGGCCCTTTCTTATTCCTCTGTAAACGTAGAGGCCTGCGCCTCCGGCGAGAATGATCGCGCCCACCACGGCGATGCCGAGGACCGGGTTGCGCTCGCCCGGCGGCTTGGCGTCCGCCGGCGGCTTAAAGGGAAGCTGAGAGAAAGTGGGGGACGGCTCATCGTGAGGCTCGTCGCCGTGGGCATACGCGGCAGCCGGGGAGAACCAGAGAGCGACGGCTGAAACGACGGCGAGCAAAAAAATCCGCTGCCTCACAGGACCTCGTCCAGTGAGTCTTTTAGCTCCCCCGTAGTAACCGGGCCTTCGAAGCGGCCTCTCACCACGCCCCCGCCGTCGATGACGAAGGTCCAGGGTTCCGTCTTCAACTTGTAGGCCTCCATGGCGGCGGTCTTTGGCCCGGCCGGGTCCCCTTGAAACACCTCGACGTGGACGAAGTTTGCCTTCTCGGCGTAGCCCGCGTTCCGGACTCTCAGAACCTGGTCGACCACCGGGCCGCACACCCGGCTCGAGCAGAATTTGGGGGTGGCAAAGACCAGCATGGTCGGCTTCCCGTTGGCCAGCGCCTTGTCTAGAGAGATTTCGTGCATGGGGTCTTCTTCTGGCTCGCTGGTGCAGATGTCCGCGAGTCCGAGGTGGTCTGCGAACGTGGGGGTCGGGACTGACAGGGCTTTTTCGCCCACCCGCACCACATCGGTCTTGTTGGTCACCTCCAGCGACGTCCCGCCCCCGAGCTTTTTGCCCTGGACCGTCTCGGACACGAGCAGCAGCCATTTGCCGGTGTCGGGGAAACTGACGTTGGCGCGGTAGAAGGCCCGGTCGCCCAGGCCGTCCTCCTCGAAGCTCACCCTGACCGGACCTTGCGCCGGATCCTTCGCTCGGCGGGCAAAGTACATATTCAGCTTGCGGCCGGGAACAAAGGCGCCCTCTTTGTCGAGGAGGGCGAAAACCAGCCGGTTGGGACCAATCAGCAGTTCGGGGTCCGGCGGAAATGAGAGCGAGTAAGCCTGATCATTTTCATTCGCCAGCTTTTCCAGGCTTCGGGGGGCAGCGGTCTTGCCCGGGGGGGCCTGCTCGGCGGTGTTGCACCCGGTGAACAGCGCAGCGCCCAACAGGGCCCACACGACGTAGTTTCTCTTCACGACTAGGCAGAGTACCAAACGTGGTTCGGGGGCTATGCTGGATTGTGCCCCTCAACGCCTTGCCGGTTGAAACTCTCCCGCTGCCCACTCCTTATGCGGTAGGCCCCGTTAACTCCTACCTGATCGCAGCCGACCCGCTGACGATGGTCGATGCGGGCGTAAACACCGTCGACGCCGAGAACGCCCTGCGGCTGGGCTTTGCCAGCCGGGGCCTGGCCCTGGATTCGGTCGGCCGGATCCTCATCACGCATGCGCATCCCGACCACTACGGGCTTGTGCCCTGGCTTCAGAACATGTCCGGGGCGTCGGCGTTCATGGGTGACCAGGACCTTCAAAGAATCAGCGGTGACGCCACCCACTGGGAGTTCCGGCGGCTGCTGCTGGAAGCGGGGTTCCCCCAGGAGGAGCTAAAGACCCTTGCCGAGCGCGAGCGCAGGGTCCACCGCGTCCACAGGGTCGCCGAGATGAAGTGCAGCCCCGTGTACGACGGCCAGTCCTTTGAATTCCGTGACTTCATTCTCGAGGCGATAAGCCTCCCGGGGCACACCGCCGGCCACATCGGCTACTACGAGCCTCATAGCGGCAGCTTCTTCGCGGGAGACACTCTGCTTCCGCACTTCAGCCGCAACCCGCTGCTCGAGCCGATCCTCGAGCCGGAGGGAGAATCCCCCGCCCAGCGCCGCCGCAGCCTCAAGCAGTATCTGGAGTCACTCGACCGCCTGGAAGCCCTCGACCTTCGAACCGTCTATCCCGGCCACGGCCCCGTGATCGACAATCCTGCCGAAACCATTAGATACATGCGGACGCACTATGCGAGCCGTCTTGAAGTCGTCTCTGCCTGTCTGTCCGCGACGGGCAAAAGCGCCTACCAGGTCTCCGGTGAGCTGTATCCCAGCCGCAACTGCTACGACCACTTTCTCGCAGTATCCGAGGTTCTGGCGCACCTGGACGTTCTGGTCGGTCAGGGAAGGGCAAGCCATGAAATCCGCGAAGACGGGATCGAGTACTTCTGCCGGCCCGGCTAAAGAGGGGTACTCAGCTCCCGTACGGCCGATAATGATGGGATGAGCGACAAATCTCCCGACGCCATGAAGCCGGCCGAGGTCGACCGCCTGCGGGACGAGATGTTCGCGCACCAGATACAGCACCAGCTGTATGCCTTCAGTCCCTACTACAAAAAGACGATAGACAAGACCGGCTTCGACCGGGATGAATTTCAGGGACTCGAAGATCTGCCTAAGCTGACCAGGACGGCGCGGTCGCGCCTGGCCCGGGATCCCGACGAGTTCTATTTGCGACCCACCCGCAAGCTCATTCAGAAATACGGAGCGTTTCGCCAGGTACTCGGGGTGGCCGCCGACATGATGGTCAGGGGCAGTGAACATTCGGAGAAAACTGTGCGCAGCGAGTATGAGGGCGTGCACGAGCTGCACACGGCCGGTGCGCAAGGTCACCTGATCCCACTGAGGCTGTCCAGACGGGACCTTACCAGGGTTTCCCGGGCGGGAAAACGGATGCTGGAGGTCGCCGGAGTTAGTCCGTCCGATACGGTCCTCAACCTCCTCGACCACGACGCCGGCGGACCGTTTCTTTGTCCCTGGCTCGGCGGGATCGAGCTGGAGGTGGTTCAGGAGGCGCCGGGCCGCCTCGACGTCGCCTCGGCGATGGAGTACCTGCGCTCTTTTCGTGCCACGGTCATGATCGCGAGGGCGACCGATGCCCTGGCCATCTTCGACCGGCTCGGTCTGCCTCCGCCGGACCTCAAGACGCTCATCCTGGCGCCGGAGCCGGGAGTGGAACTAGAGGCCCGTGCGATTAAAGAGCGTTTGCTCCGCAGCGTCCGGGTGGTTCCCACATACTGGTTTGCCGAGGCGAGGGTCTGGTGGGCGGACTGCTCGCCGGGACCCCAGCAGTTCGGGTATCACACGGATCCACTGCTGGAAATCGTCGAGACGGTCCCTTCCGACTCAGAGGGAATTTCTCCAGGGGAACAGGAGATTTGCTACACGGGCATCGATCACCGGGGAACTGCACTGGCCCGCTACCAGCCCGGCGACGTGGTGAAGGCGATCGAATCAGGGCATTGCCCCGGATGCGGAAGATACGGCGAACGGATCATGGGGCCGGTCAACCGGGTGGGACGCTTTGTGCAGGTGAATGTTCGCGGTGCCCAGATTCCGCTCGACCCGGCCAAGCTGTCGAGTTCGCTCGCCCTCTTGCAGATTTCCGGCTGGCAGGTGGAAGTCAGCCATCCGCGGGGCTCATTGAACGGCCTGGACGACGTTCTGGTCCTTTTTGAGCCGGCCCCCGGCTCGGATGCTGCCAGGGTGGCCGTCGAACTCGACAAGGCTTTCCGGAAGACTTTCGGATTTCGGCCCGCCCAGTTCGTGGTGAGCGACCGGGTGGAGGGCAAGATCGTCGATCTGCGGACGCCCTCCTAGCGAAAGCGCCTGCACCCGGGCCTCTCATCCGTGGCGATTATCATAGGACGACCATGACCTATCTCGACTACGCCGCCACGACTCCTGTTGCCGGGGAAGTTTCCGCCGTCATGCAGGAGGTC
>JBOGWH010000161.1:0-1427 GCA_050692975.1 Actinomycetota bacterium
CGGGTACCGGACAGGCCGAAGAGTTCGGGCTGGGGCTGTTTGTGAAGCCAGACCCCGCCCTCGCGCGAAACCTTCAGGTGGCCGAGACCATGGTCAATGAGAATGTGTTCCAGGATCAGCGAGTACAGGGTCGCCTGGATGCGATGGGCGAGTCGTTGCTCATCGGTAGCCTTAGCGTCGATGACCACGATCTCGAGCTGGCCGCCCGTTGCCCCCGCCTTACGAGATTCTCCCTTAGACGGGCCGGCTGTGGAAACGGGCGAAACCTCCCGAATCATCAAAAGGTCGGGCCGACATTCCGTGAACTCGATCAAATCGCGGTCCAGGCCGTACCGCTCATAAAAGGAGTCCGTCGCCACCAGGGTCGGCTGGTAGATGTATTGCCCGGGCTTCGCCTGCCAAAGAGCTTCGAGGGTTTGGTCCGGCGTGTGGGTTCGCTCTGTTACCGGCTGGTCGGGTTTGTCGGCGGGCGGATCGGCCACCACGGCGCCGGCGGTCAAGTAACTGGCGAGAATCTCGTCTTCCCAGGTATAACCCGTCTTGAGGATGGCGTCGGTTAGGGGGCTGTCCTGGCTCTCAATCTTGGGAACGCCCTCTTCTCCTTTGATCTTCCAAGGTGTGGCCGTGTAGCGAAGATAGCGGTCACATTCGTGGAAGTAGTACCTGGCCACGCGGTGTGGGCTCAAGTAATAGCGGGCCACTTCTTTTACTTACCCCTTTCCCCGAGGGCGCCGGATGCGCGGCCGTTGTTGCAGCCAAGTGTGCCCGATTTCCGCGAAAAGGTTGAGTCTATGAAGATTCGGCCGGGGTCTCAGGATCCGGCAGAATTGTCACCGTGGGTTGGCGCAGGTCCCTCTAGAGTTTCCTCCGGGAGAACAGGATTCCCGCCGTGGATGCACCGACCAAGCCGGCCGGCACGGCACCGAGAGCCACCTTCATAAGCTGATCGATATCAATCCCGTTGTCCTCGTCGGAGCCTTGCTCGGGCGCTTTCTCAGCATTCGGGCCGGCTCTGCAGATTGGAGAGTCAGGGCCAAAGGTCTCAGCGCAATCGGGGTCCACCGTGCTTTCGACGGCCGGCTCGCCTGCGGCGGAAGGCTCGTTCCTAGCCTTCAGAACGTCCATGCCGACCAACAGCACCGCGCCCAAAGCGGCCACCATGACGATGTGGCCGACCAGCCCGGCAAGCAAGCCGGAAGCAACGGCCCCACCCCGGTCCGACACCGCGTTTGCGGCGTGCATACCACCGAGCGAAGCCACAACAATCCCGCTGAGCAAGGTGAATACCAGTACCGCCCCCGTAACTAGACCTCCGGCAATCATGGACCCAATGTCGTCGGACCCGGTGAAAACGTCAACTTGCACCAGACCCATTTGATACTCCGAATCAGACCCACCCCCGCCGGTTATTGGAAAACGGGGCTTTC
>JBOGWH010000162.1:0-4663 GCA_050692975.1 Actinomycetota bacterium
GGTAGAGGTCGATGTAATCGGTCTCGAGGCGTTCAAGGGAATCCTCCACCGCCTGGATGATGTGGCGGCGAGACGTGCCCTTGTCGTTGGGGCCTTCCCCGACCCGTCCGTATCCCTTGGTCGCCAGGACAACCTGATCGCGGTGGCCCTTTAGGGCCTTTCCGACAATCTGCTCGGATTCCCCGCGGGAATACACGTTGGCGGTGTCCACAAAATTGATCCCGGCGTCGAAAGCGGCGTGGATGGTAGAGATGCATTCCTCGTGATCCCGGTTGCCCCAGTTCCCGAACATCATCGTGCCGAGGCAAAGCGGACTGACCAGCAACCCTGTGCCACCGAGGCGCACGTAATCCATTGCTTCTTAAGCCTATTAGACTTTCGCATCATGAAAACCCACCGCCTTTCCCTGAACACGGGACGCGAACGGGCAGTCGTCGACCTTACTTCCGAAGTACAGGACTTCGTTGCGGGACTCGGCGACGGGCTGGTGAACATCTCGCTTCCGCATGCGACCGCCGGCCTGGCCCTGATGGAGTTGGGCTCGGGAAGCGAGAGCGACCTGTGGGATCGCATCGACGCGGTGCTGCCGCGCGACGACCGCTACCTTCACCGCCACGGCTCCAAAGGCCACGGCGCCGACCATTTGATGCCTGCGTTTATCGCCCCGACTGTGACGTTGCCGGTCCTCGGTGGGCGGGTCGCGCTGGGAACATGGCAGTCCATCGCGATGATCGACTCCAACGTCGACAATCCCAACCGCGAGGTGATGATGTCCTTTCTAGCCTCGGCGGATTAGTTGTCCGAGGACCTGACCGCCGAATTACGCGGCCTTGCGGAGGAACTGGCACGCGCCGCAGGCGAGGTCCTTTTAGACATGGCGCCGAAGATGGCGGGCAGTTCCGGCGAAGACGCCGTAGTTGAAACGAAGAGCTCGCCGACCGACCCGGTGACCGAGGCCGACCGGGCGGCGGAGGCCGTCATCTTCGAAAGGCTCCGGAAGGTCCGGCCCGACGACACCATCGTCGCCGAGGAGGGCTCGGGAAACCAGGGAACCACGGGGATCAAGTGGGTCATTGATCCACTCGACGGCACCGTCAACTTCGTCTACGGACTGCCCCAGTGGTGCGTATCGATCGGGATAGAAGGGAAGGTTCGCCTCGGGGTTATCTACGATCCCAACCGTGACGAAATGTTCAGCGATCCATCGGCCCTGTTTCCCGGATCGAAGACGCACCTTAAAGAAGCGCTGATCGGGACCGGCTTTGCATATTCTCCGGAAACCCGCGCCCGCCAGGCCGAGACGGCCTGCAGGCTGTTGCCTCAAGTCCGGGACATCCGGCGGGCGGGCAGCTGTGCTCTGGACCTCGCATGGGTGGCGTGCGGAAGGCTGGACGGGTTCTACGAAGAGGGCGTCCAGGCCTGGGACACCAGCGCTGGAACGGCACTGGTGGAAGCCGCCGGGGGCTCGGTAGGCAAACGGGGCGACCTCACCTTTGCCGCCGGAACCCGGGAGCTGCGCGAGAAACTCGAGAAGCTGGTTTTGGAGGGTTGATGGCTACCGTCGAAGATCTGCTCGACCGGGCCGAAAAGAAGATTCTCAAAAGCAGGAACGTGGATTTGTGGAGGCCGACGGACGCGCGGGTAAACGCCGAGGAGCTTTTGGGCCAAGTCCTCGGCAGCGAGATCACCGGCGAGGAATTCGAAGACGTGGTCCCGCCGGGAAAGGTGGCCAGGTTCGACAAGCTGGTCGCCCGGAGGGCCGGCGGCGAGCCGGTGGCATTGATCATCGGCTACACGGAGTTTCGCAAGCTGAAGATGGCGACGCGAAAGGGGATTTTCGTACCCCGCAACTCAAGCGAGCTGATGGCGGAAATGGCGGCGGCAAAGGTAAAGCGCCGGGCCGGCGCGGTGGTCGTCGACGTTGCGTGCGGGTGCGGCCCGGTGGCTCTGGCGGTCGCCCATGAAGCCCCCCGGGCGCGGGTTCTGGCCCTGGATATCTACAAGCCGGCCCTGAACCTGGGGAGGCGAAACGCCGGGGCGCTCGGTCTGCAGGTCGAATTCATCCACAGCGACATGCTGGCGAAGCTGCCCGAGGAGCTCAGGGGCAAGGTGGACGTCTTTACGATCCACCCGCCGTACGTCTCCAAAGCGGAAATGAAAAACCTTCCGAAAGAGATCACCGATTACGAACCGGTGGTCTCTCTCACCGACCACTCCGACGACGGCCTCGGCCTGACGAGGAAGCTGGCCGCGGAAGCCCCCCGGTGGCTGCGCAAAGGAGGCTGGATGATGGTCGAGGTCAGCCCGGACCTGTCGCGGAGGGTGGGGGGGATACTGCGGAGAGCGGGCTTTCGGGACGTTAAAAGCAACCGCGACTCACTGGGTGCGACCCGGGTGGTCGCCGGCCAAGTCTAACGGGGAGGTGGTGGCCCCTTCGCGATCAAAGTGGCCCGGCGATGGGTGGTTGCTGGCCGCGTCTAGCTCCCTGGGGGAACTCCCATCCAGGTGGTCCGGTCCTGCAGATCCTCCGTGCGATCGGCCGGCTCTCTGCGATCCTGCGGATAGCCGAGATACACAAATGCGGCCACGGTCTCTTCCTTATCCAGGCCCAAAAATTCGTGAACGGAGGGGTTCTCGGACGCAGGCCCGGTGCGCCAGAACGCACCGAGGCCCATCCCGTGGGCGGCCAGCAGCATGTTCTCGACCGCCGCCCCGACCGCATAGCGGTCCTCCACCTCGACTGCCTTGGGATGGTTCGACTTAACGTAGATCACGGCGATTATCAGCGGCGCCCGTTTCGGCTTCGACCTTTCCAGCTCCACCTTCTGAGAAGCTCCGGGGCCGGATCCATACTTTTCTGCAGCCCGGCGGGCCATGGCCTCACCGAGCCCATCCAGGGCTTCCCCGGCCAGGACGATGAACCGCCACGGCCGGGTGAGATGGTGATTGGGCGCCTGCATCGCGGCGGCGATCAGCATCTCGATTTCTTGCCTCGAAGGCCGCGCCTCGCCGACCTTGGGGGTCATCCGCCTCGTCATGATTGCCTCGTACACGTCCATACCGCTGCAAAGTGTATTCGTGTCTATGCTGGGGGTTTATGGTTCGAAACGAGCGGCGCACCCTGATCGGCATGATTCTGCCGAGGACGCTTGCAGGCATCGCGGTGTGGCTGCTGCTGATTGCGATAGGCGTTGCCGGGTCGGGCGTCGCGTTTTACGCCTTCTATCAATACCGCCTCGGCGAGCTTGAGCAGAAGATCGACAGGTTCACCGAAGATTTCGAAAAGGACTTCAAGGCGCGGTCGTCGGAATTCAACGAGGTGGTCAAGAACTCGAAGGCCGATATCGAAAAAGCCTCCAAGGGCTTGGGGGAGCAGCAGATCAACGTGGTGGATCAGCTGCTTGCCAAGGCTGCTCCATCGATCGCCTACGTCAGAGGTGAAGATCCCCTCGCGGCTCCCACACTGGGCTCTGGTTTCGCGGTGAGCTCCAAGCCGAATGAGACCTGGGTGCTGACCAGCTACCGACTGGTTGCCGGCCTGGCGCCGAGAAACGCCCCGGCCAAGGTCCGCCTGGGCGACAAGGAGTTCAACGGCGATGTCTATACCTGGGACGAGACCAAGGACCTCGCCCTATTGATCGTCAAGACCGGCAACGTCCCCGTGCCCGAATGGGAGCCGGGCGAGCCCCCGGCGGGAACAAGGGTCTGGGCGATAGGCTCCGCGCCGGGCAAGCACAAAGCCGGTGCTTCCGGGGGGTTCATCGTCAGCAGTTCTCCCGATGGATACCTCGTCGATGCGGCCGTCCCCGCTCCCAGCGCCGGAGGCCCGCTGATGACGTCGGAGGGAAAAATAGTGGGAGTTCTAAGCCTCGCCTACGCCCCGGCGGGCTATCCAGCCTCGGACGGATGGGTAATCCCGATCCGTCTTTCCTGCGGGAAAGTAATTCGTTGCCCTTAAAGGCGCTTACACGTTGCCCTTAAAGGGGCTTACACGTTGCCCTTAAAGGGGCTTACACGTTGCCCTTAAAGGGGCTTACGTCGGGGACGGCGTCGGAGTGACGGCTGTGGGGTTGGGGCTGGGCGTGGGTGAGATATAGCCTCCCGGGAACAGACCGCCGAGCAGCCCGCCGGGGCCGCCAAAAGGATCCGGCGTCGGGCTTGGGCTGGGAGTGGGACTGGCGCCCGCCCAGCCGTAAGGCGCCAGTGGATCGAAGCTCAGCGACGGCGTGGGAGAAGGCGACGGCGTAGGGCGGGTCCGGGGTGGAAGCCCCAGTCCCCCCAGCGCGGAAGTTCCGGGAGCGGCAAATTCGGCAGGTGGAACTCCCTCGAGCGCGGCGCCCATGTACTTCGACCACATCTGGGCCGGTATCGACCCCCCCGTCACATCGCGCACGCCGTGCACGAGCGACATCCGGACGTCGCCTTTCCGATAACCCATCCATACAGAGGTGGAAAGCTCGGGGGTGTACCCGACGAACCAGGCGTTTGTGAACAGCTGGGAGGTGCCGGTCTTGCCGGCCGCGGGGCGGCCGATATCTGCTTTCTGAGCAGTCCCGCTTTCGATCACACCCTTGAGCACATCGGTAACGGCGGCGGCGAGGGCGGGATCGATCGCCTGGACCGGCTCCGAGGGCCCCTCCTCCAGGACCTTCCCGGAATTGTC
>JBOGWH010000163.1:0-2188 GCA_050692975.1 Actinomycetota bacterium
CATGCTCCTCGACGACCACGTCCTGGTGCGGGAGGGGCTACGGGCCCTGGTGGCCGCCGAGGAAGGCATGGAGGTCGTGGCCGAGGCATCGGACCTTTCCGAAGCTATGGAGTCGTCGGGTGATCCCGATCTAATTCTGGCGGATCTGCGTGTTGGGGGGTACACCAGCAAGCAGGTCATCGGAGCTCTCAAGGACAAGCATCCCCGCTCGAAGATTCTCGTGGTGACGATGGTCGACGACCCCAAAGAAGTACACGTCTGCCTCGTGACGGGCGCGAACGGGTACATGCTCAAGCAGGCCGCCGCCACCGATCTCATCGACGCGGTAAAAAGGGTCATGTCCGGGCAGAACTATCTGCAGCCGTCGCTGGGGGCCACCATCGTGCGCACCCGCGAGCCATCGGCGCTTCCCGGCGGGGGGGCCGGATCGGTCCTGACCGCTAAAGAACAGGAAGTCCTGAAAATTCTTGCTCTGGGACACACCAACGCAGAAGCAGCGGAGATCCTTTCCTTAGCGGTGCGAACGGTCGAAGCGCATCGCGCCCACATCATGGAAAAGCTCGGAGTGCGCACCCGGGCCGAGATGGTCCGCTATGCAATTGCCAACGGACTCGTAGACCTGCGGGACATGGACCTGCAAAACGGAGTCTGACCGGGAGCCCGCTACTCGCCGCCCCCGTTGCCTCCGGAGAGGGAGAGCAGGTTGGCCCTCACCATTTTGGTGTGACTGTGGTCGGGCCCGTACTTAGACCGGCTGATCTCCAGGGCCTCCTCAAGCAGGCGTTTCGCGGCCGCCGAGTCACCCAGTCGTGCCTCCACCATTGCGAGGTTGTTAAGGATTGAAGCGGCCTCGGGGTGGTCGGTTCCCAGTGAGTTGTGAGCGTGCACCAGGGCTCTGCCGAGCGTTTTCCGGGCGGATGTCAGATCGCCGAGCCGTCCGGCCAGATTGCCCAGGTTGTTAAGCAGCGCCGCCCGGCGGGCCTCGGAGGAGCCGTCTGCCTCGCATACGTCCAGGGCTTTTTCAAACAGGCCTTTTGCTTCGTCGGGCCGGCCGGAGTCGAAAAGCACGTTTCCGAGATTGATGAGAGCCGTGGCCACGTCTTCCGGGCGCCCGCCCGTCCGCTCGTAGATGGCCAGAGCGCGGGCCAGAGCGTCCTGCGCCGCCTCGAGGTTGCCCCGGCTTCTCTGCACTGCGGCAAGGTTGGTCAGAATGCGCGCGATGTAGGGATCGCCGTCTCCCAGCTTTTCCGAGAGTATGTTCAGCGCCTTTCCCAGCGCCTCTTCGGCCTCTTCAGGCCGGTCGAGCACTCTCAGGAGGTTTCCCAGGTTGTTGAGCACCGCCGCGGCTTTTGGACCGGCGTGCTCTCCCCGTCGGCGGTAAATCTCCATTGCCCCGTTCATGCAGGTCTCGGCTCGCGCGAACGAGCCGGTGTCCTTGCACAGGGCGCCCAGCCGGCTCAGGGTTGCCGCCAGTTCGTCGCCGTCGGGGTCGGCCTCCTGCAGCCGGGCGGCTTTTTGCTCGAGCTGATGTATTGAGATGTTCAATGCCTCCATGGGTCCCCCCCAGTTTCGGACTTAACTTTCTAAAGTAGCGCTTTTTTCTGCGGAATGGGTACTCCTGCGGCCTGAAGGGGATCCGCCTGCTACCGGCCCGCCGCCACCGCGGCCAGTCCGGAGGCGATCAGTGCCGAGAATAGGAACCGGGGATCGGCGCCCAGCCTGGGGCCCCCGATCAGGACCGCTGCGCTGATGAGGCCCAGGCCCGTGCTTGAAGCCGCCGTCAACTGGATTCGCGAATGTCCGTGCCCCCCGGAGGCCTTAACCACCAGTGCCCCGATCAGGTAGCCCGTCACGAGCGGCACCAGAAATCCGAAGAACCCGATTCACAGGGCACGCAGCAGGAATGTGGCGCCGAAACCGGCAGTGAAACCGGTAATCGCCCCGGCGATGTACTGGCGCGGCTTTCCGACCATCCGGGCCCTCAATGGGGAATGTGCGCACGACGGGCATTTCATTCCGACCGCGCTTTCCCGCGTGCAGCTTACGCACATAGGCCGGAAGCAGGAGGAGCATCTTAGTCCGGTCGCCCTTTTTGGATGGTTGTAGCAGAACAGTTCGTCCGGTTCGGCGGCCATAACAATAGGTTAAAGGGGAACGGGACCCTAGGGTGATACGGACACCTCCGGTT
>JBOGWH010000164.1:0-13419 GCA_050692975.1 Actinomycetota bacterium
GACGGAGTCGTCCCAAAGAACCCGGCGGTTTAGCTCTTCCTCCATCCTCGCCAGGGTTTCGGCGTCGATCGGCTCGAAATGCGCGAAGTCGAAGCGCAGGCGCCCCGGCTCGACCAGGGAGCCCTGCTGGCGGGCGTGCTCGCCGAGGACGTCCCTCAACTCCCAGTGCAGCATGTGGGTGGCGCTGTGCGCCTTGGTGACCCCTTCCCTGTGAGAAAGCTCCACCGCCGCCGCCGCATCCTCGCCGGAAACGATCTCGCCGGAGACCACCCTGCCCTGATGCACCACAACGCCCGGAACCCCCCAGCGGGTTGATTCCACGCTGAAAACGCCCGAAGGTGTGCTTATCTCTCCGGTGTCACCGACCTGGCCTCCCCCTTCCGGATAAAAGGGGGTTTCGGCTAGAACAAGCTCGCCTTCAGTACCTTCGTCCAGGACTTCAACTGATTGCATGTCCTTCATTACACCCAGCACCGGGGCCTCCAGGGCGAGGCGGTCGTAACCGCTGAAATGGGTCTTGCCGTGGGCGTCCCTGAGCCCGGCCAGCGCTTCCGCTTCGGCCCGTCCGGTTTCCGCAACGCCGCGTGCCGCCCGGGCCCGGTCGCGCTGCTGCTGCATCAGTGCTTTGAAGCCAGCTCGGTCGATGGAAAGCTCCTCATCGGTGGCGATATCGGCGGTCAGGTCCTGAGGAAACCCGTAGGTGTCCTGCAGCTTGAATACGACCTCCCCCGGCAACTCGCCGCTCCCCGCTGCCTTTACCTTGCGTATCTCGTCCTCCAGCAAGCTCAAACCCCGCCGAAGGGTGTCGTCGAAGGCCGCTTCCTCTTTGGAGACAAGCCGGTGGATGAGATCACGGCGCGCCCGCACATCCGGGTAGGCGGCCGAGAAAATGCCGATGGCGATCTCGGTAAGCGGCGATAAGACCTGCTGCTCCACGCCGAGAAGCCGGGCATAGCGCACCGCCCTGCGAATCAGGCGCCTCAGGACGTAACCTCTGCCGGTCCTCGCCGGGAGAACTCCGTCGGCAATCAGAAAGGTCATCGAGCGGGCGTGCTCGCTGAGTACCCTCAGGCCCACGTCGGTGTGGTGGGCCTCGCCGTAGCGGTGCCCGGTCAGCTCCTCGGCGGTTTTCAGGATGGGGGCCATCGAGTCGATTTCAAAGTTTGAAGACACGCCCTGAAGAATCGCAGCCAGGCGCTCAAGCCCCATCCCGGTGTCGACATTCTTGTTGGGAAGGCTTCCCACGATCTGGCCCTGCGCATCCTGGAGGTACTGCATGAACACGAGGTTCCAGACTTCCAGGTAGCGTTCCTCGTCCAGGTCGCCGGGGGTGTACTCACGGCCGAACTCCGGGCCCCTGTCGTACAACAGCTCGGAGCACGGTCCACAGGGGCCGGCCACTCCCATGTCCCAGAAGTTCCCCTCGGCCCGGGTGCGCTTGAGGATCCTTGCGGGGGCGACTCCGACCTCCTGCTCCCAGATCTTTGCCGCTTCTTCGTCGTCCTCGAAAACCGTGATCCACAGCCGCTGCGGATCAAGCTTGTAGCCGTCGGTCATCAGCTCCCAGGCCCAGGTGCAGGCCTCGCTCTTGAAATAGTCCCCGAAGGAGAAGTTGCCGAGCATCTCGAAGAAAGTCAGGTGCCGGGCCGTCTTGCCGACCTCTTCCAGGTCCTTTTCCCTGAAGCACTTCTGCACCGAAGCCGCCCGGGGGAAAGACGGCGGCTTCTCCCCCAGAAAGTACGGCTTGAATTGGACCATCCCGGCGTTGGTGAGCAGCAGGGTCGGATCGTCGGGCACCAACGACGCCGACGGCACGATCTTGTGCCCGCGCGCAGCAAAGAAGTCGAGAAATATCTGTCTGATCGCGGGCGTTTCCACCTCGCCCCAGCTTACCGTCCCCCAGCCCCAAAACCCGGCAACCCGCGGGCGGGCGGGGGCTTCGCGGCCGGTTGACCGAGGGAAATCGGGTGGCCGGCCAGTGGGCCCCGCCGGGCGCTACTCCGTGATCTTCAGGTCACGCGAGCGCGGGTGATCTTCAGGTGCAGGTCCGCGCTACTCCGTGATCTTCAGGTGCAGGTCTGCGAGCTGGTCGCCGTCGACCCGGTCGGGCGCCCCGGTCATGATGTCGGTCATCGACGACGTCTTCGGGAATGCGATCACTTCCCGGATGTTGTCTTTGCCGGCGAGCAGCGCGACCAGGCGGTCGAGTCCGGCGGCGATTCCCCCATGCGGAGGGGCCCCGAAATCCAAGGCCTTTACGAACCAGCCGAACCGCCGCTCCGCATGTTCATCGTCGATGCCGATCAGGCTGAAGACCCGGCGCTGAAGGTCCGGGCGGTGGATACGGATGGAGCCCCCCGCGACCTCCCAGCCGTTCAGAACGACATCGTAGGCCCTGGCCCTGACAGCTCCGGGATCGGATTCAATAAGGTGCTCATCGTCGGGCAGAGGCGCAGTGAAGGGGTGGTGAAGAGGGTCCCACCGGGACTCTTTCTCGTTGAAATCGACCAGCGGCGGGTTCACTATCCACAAAAAGTTCCACGAGGCCGGGTCTCCCGGATCATGCTCCGGTATGAGGTTCAGGCGCCCGGCCAGCCTCACGCGCAGGGTGCCGAGGACTTCGGCGGCCACCCTGGGCTTATCGCAGACGATCAGCACGCTGTCCCCCTGTTCGGCGCCAAACCTCTCCCTCAATCCCTCGATCTCCCGGTCGGTAAGGAATTTGGCGAGCGGGGAGGAAACGCCTTCGGCCTCGTAAGTGACCCAGGCCAGGCCGCCGGCGCCGAGTTTGCGGGCAGCGTCGGCCAGCTCGTCGAAATCTCGTCTACCGAAGCCGGCGCCCCGGACCAAAATCCCGCGGGCCGAACCTCCTTTGTCCAGCGTCTTGCGGAACACCTGGATCTGGGTTTCCGCAAAGATGTCACTCAGCTCGGAGATCTCCATACCGAAGCGCATGTCGGGGCGGTCGTTGCCGAAACGAGTCACGGCTTCGGCAAAGTCGACTCTCGGAAAGGGGCGGGCAATTTCGGCACC
Organism: Actinomycetota bacterium; assembly: GCA_050692975.1. Lineage (GTDB taxonomy): Bacteria > Actinomycetota > CADDZG01 > JAHWKV01 > JAHWKV01 > JBOGWH01. Next base: position 3,034 of record JBOGWH010000164.1, read on the forward strand.
GGTTGCGGCCCGCACGGCCGCCGCCATCATCGCTTCCACGGTCTCCTGGACCATTGCTTCGTCTACGAAGGACATCTCCATGTCCAGCTGGGTGAAGTCGGGTTGGCGGTCGGCCCGCGGATCCTCATCCCGGAAACACCGGACGATCTGGTAATACCGGTCGATGCCTGCAACCATCAGCAGCTGCTTGAAGAGCTGCGGGGACTGGGTCAGCGCGAAGAAAGTTCCCGGCTGCAGACGTGACGGGACGAGGTAGTCGCGGGCCCCTTCGGGCGTGCTCTTGTTGAGAAGCGGGGTCTCGACTTCGGTAAAGCCCTCTTCGTCAAAGTACCTGCGGATTGCCGAGATCGTTCGGTGACGAAGCTTCAACACCCGCTGCATCTCTTCACGCCTCAGGTCCAGGTACCGGTAGCGAAGACGGACGTCTTCGCCCACCTCTACGCGGTCTTCCAGAGGAAACGGCGGGGTTTCGGACTCGCTGAGCACTTCTATGTCCGAGGCGGCGACCTCCACGTGCCCGGTGGCGAGCTTGGGGTTCTCGGAGCCCGGGGGGCGGCGGCGGACCAAACCCTCCACCGCGATCACGTACTCGCCCCGGACTTTTTCCGCCGCCCGGTAAGCCTCGGGTTGTTCATCGGGGTGCACGACGATTTGGACCAAGCCCCGGCGGTCCCGCAGGTCGAGAAAGATGACGCCGCCGTGGTCCCGCCGGCGATGCACCCACCCGGCCAGCTTTACGCTCTGACCGTCCTGCTGCTCCGTAAGGTCCCCGCAGTAATGAGTTCTCACAACAGAGACGATAACCGACCATCCGGGAGCACTCTGTGCTGATATGCCTTAATTCCCAACGGCCAAGGTCAGCTGATTCATGCGTGAATTCCTAACGGCCGAGTTTGATTTATGCCTGAATTCCTAACGGCCGAGGTTTGAGGCGAGCGTAGAAAGTAGATCCGGAAAGGCCATGGCATTCTCCTCGCCGGATGCCATGTTCTTGAGTCTGTAATTGCCTGACTCCAGTTCCCGGGGGCCGAGGATCACCGAGTAGCGAGCCCCGGACCGGTCGGCCGCCTTGAATTGGCCCTTCAAGTGGCGTCCGTCGGTATCGAAGTCGCAGGCGATTCCTTCGGCCCGGAGCCGGCCGGCCAGCTTGCGAACCTCGGCCCGGGTTTCCTCTTCAACCGAGATGAGGAACAAGTCCGGGCCCGCCGCGACCTGCCGGCCCTGCTCTTCTAGAGCCAGAACGATCCGCTCCACCCCGAGACCGAAGCCGATGCCGGGCAGACTCGGCCCCCCGAGCTGCTCGGCCAGGCCGTCGTAGCGCCCACCAGCGCCGACTGCGTTCTGGGCGCCCAGATCTCCCGAGACGAATTCGAAGGCGGTGCGCGTGTAATAGTCGAGACCGCGGACCAGCCGCGGCTCCTCGGTAAATTTGGCTTCCCCCTCGACTAACAACTCCTTAACGGACTTATAGTGTTCTTCGCAGCCGGCGCACAGGTAGTCGGAGATGACGGGGGCCGCACTCAAGACTTCACGGTCGTGGTCCACCTTGCAGTCGAAAGTCCGCAGCGGGTTGGTGTCGATCTTCCGGCGGCAGTCACCGCAAAGCTCGTCCTGGTGAGACCGCAGGAACTCGGTGAGTTTGGGCATGTAGGCCGGCCGGCAATTCTCGTCGCCGACGGTGTTCAACAAAAGCTCGACGCCGTCCAATCCAACTCCCATAAAAGCCTCCCGTGCGAGCAGGATCACCTCGGCGTCGATGCCGGGCCCCGGACTTCCCACCGCCTCGATTCCCACCTGATTGAACTGGCGGTAGCGGCCCGCCTGCGGCCGCTCGTGCCGGAAAATTGAGGCGGCGTAGTACAGTTTCACCGGCACTCCCTCCCTGTCCAGGTTGTGCTCGAGGATTGCCCGCACGACCGGAGCGGTCATGTCGGGCCTCAGCGTGAGCGACCGGCCGCCTTTGTCCTCGAAGGTGAACATCTGTTTTGTCACCACGTCGCTGCCCGGCGCCAGGCCGCGCTCGAACAGCTCGGTGTGCTCGAAAACGGGGGTTTCGATGCGCCGGAAGCCCCACAGCCGGAAAAGCTCCAGAGCGCGTTCGGTCACCCGCTCGGCCAGCATCGACCGCGGTGGAACGCCGTCTGGAGCCCCCTTGGGGCCCCGGATCTTGGAACTCATCGGATGCGATCGAGTCTAACTGCCGCGATTAGAGACCGAGAACCAGAGTCACCGGGCCGTCGTTGATCAGCGAAACCTGCATATCAGCGGATCAGCGAGGGGTTATCCGGTAGGCGTCGTACACCGACTCCACCTTCTTTACCGTGTTGATCACTGCGGTCAACTGCGCCGGGTTGGTGATCTCGAAGGTGAACTGGAGCTTGGCGAAACCGCCGCCCACCTGGCTCGACGCCTGGTTGATATTGAGCCCGTAGTCGGAAATGGCCGTGGTCACGTCTCTCAGCAGCTTCGGCCGGTCGAGTGCCTCTAGCTGGATGGACACCGGGAAGGTGCCCGCCGCGTTCGGGTCCCACGACACCGCCGTCAGCCGGTCCTCCTGGGTAACCAGATCCTCCGCGTTGGGACAATCCACCCGGTGCACCGATATCCCCCGGCCTCTTGTCACAAATCCCATAATCGGGTCGCCCGGAACCGGCATGCAGCATTTGGCAAGCTTGACCAGCACCTCGTCGGTCCCCTGAACGATGATCCCCTGAGTCGCGGGCGCCTTGGTTCTGACCTTCGTCGGAGGCAGGATCGGGGAGTCTTCCTCATGCGGGATTGCATGCTCGCGCACGTATCGTTTCACGACCGTAGAAGCGGCCATGTGGCCTTCGCCGACCGAGACGAACAGGGCTTCCAGGCTCGAGAATTTCAGGTCCCGGGACAGCGACTCCAGAGTCCCGTCGGCGACCAGTTTCTGGATCGGTAGCTTTGCCTTGCGGAAAGCCCGGTAGACGGACTCCTTCCCCTCGGTCACGGCCTCTTCCCGGCGCTGGCTTGTGAACCACTGCTTGATTTTGGTCCGCGCACGGGGCGTTGCCACGGCCTCGAGCCAGTCGCGACTCGGCCCGGCCGAGGCCTTGGAGGTGATCACCTCGACGGTCTCACCGGAGGAAAGTTGATGAGTCAGCGGCACCAGCTTTCCGTTCATCCTGGCCCCCACGCACGAATGCCCGACTTCCGTATGGATCGAGTAGGCAAAGTCGATCGGCGTCGAGCCCTTCGGCAGCTCGACCACGTCGCCTTTCGGGGTGAAGACGAAGACCTCGTCGGCAAACAGGTCGAGTCGCAAGGAGGCAAGGAACTCGGCGTCGTCCTCGGTGTGCTGCAGTTCGACCATGCGCTTCATCCAGGTGGCCTGTTCGTCGGAGGCGCCGCCGCCCCCTCCGCGGGGAGCCTCCTTGTACTGCCAGTGAGCTGCGATGCCCCTCTCGGCGATCCGGTGCATGTCGTAGGTACGAATCTGGATTTCCAGAGGCTTGCCCTCGGGCCCGACGACCGTGGTGTGCAACGAGCGATAAAGGTTGAACTTGGGCATCGCGATGTAGTCCTTGAAGCGGCCCGGAAAAGGCCGCCAAAGCGAGTGAATGGCCCCGATGGCCGCATAGCAATCTTTGACGCTTTCGACCAGAACCCTCACGCCGACCAGATCGAAGATCTCGTCGAAGGCGCGTCCCCGGCCGATCATCTTTTCGTAAATCGAGTAGTAGTGCTTGGGGCGGCCTTTGATCTCGGCCTTCACCTTCACTTCCCTGAGCTGTTCGGTGATCTGTTCGATCACCTTCTCCAGGTACTCCTCGCGCTGAGGCTGGCGCTGCTGCACCATTTGCTCGACCTCGGCGTACACCTTGGGATGCAACTCCCGGAAGGCTCGGTCCTCCAGCTCGGACTTGATCTGTTCCATCCCCAGCCGGTGTGCGAGCGGTGCATACAACTCGAGAGTCTCTGTGGCGAGCAGGGCGCGCTTGTCCGCGTCCAGGGGGGCGATGGTTCTCATATTGTGCAGACGATCGGCCAGCTTGATGATCAGCACGCGCAGATCCTTGGCCATCGCGACGATCATCTTGCGGAGGTTCTCGGCCTTCTCCTGCTCGGCAGAACGGAAGCGGATCTTTTCGAGCTTGGTCAGACCGTCGATTATCAGGGCGACCTCCGCACCGAACGCCTCCTCGATTTCTTTCAGCTCCAGGGAGGTGTCTTCGACCGAATCGTGCAGCAGCGCCGCCACGATCGTGGTGGAATCCATCCCGAGCTCCGCCAGGATCTGCGCGACGCCGATGGGGTGGGCGATGAACTCTTCTCCGGATTTCCGCTGCTGGCCCCGGTGCACCATCTCGGCCAGCTGATAAGCCCTCACCATGTCTTTGGCATCGCTGCGAGGATGACGGCTGCGGACGAGCTTTACGATCTCCTCGATCTCACGGGGAATCGACACGACACCCTGCGGACGAAACTTCGAAAGGACCCCCCTCTGCGGCTTTATCGCTTAGCCCCCCCGGATTTCTTGCGCTTCGCCCTCGATACTTTCTTTCGAGGCGCCTGGCGGCCCGGCGGTCCCGCTTCGGTCTGGGAAGAACGTGCCGGGGTTTGCGGTGAACCCGCGCGGCGAGGCCGGCTCTTACCACCTACCCCCGCACCCACGGGAACCCGCTTCTCGGACTCCCCTGGTCCTGCCGGGGGCCCGTCGGCGGCAGCGACGGGCTGAGCCTTTCCGGCCCTGCGGGATTCGGCTATAGCCCTGGCTTTGACTCCGGCATACCTCGACTCCTTGCGCTTCAGAAGCGAGAGCAGCGGCGTGGCGGTGAAGATGGATGAGTATGTGCCTGCGGCAATGCCTACGAACAGCGCCAGCGCGAGGTCCTTGAGCGTATCGGCCCCCAACACGCTGCTCCCCACGACCAGCAGGGCGCCGACCGGGAGCAGAACCGTAAGCGATGTATTGATCGAGCGCATGAGCACGTGGTTGGTCGACTCGTTGGCTATTTGGTCGAAGGGCTTGCGGGCATTGGCCGGGATGCTCTCGTTTTCCTTGATCTTGTCGAAAACGACCACAGTGTCGTACAGGGAATAACCGAGAATGGTAAGAGTTGCGATCACCGTGGCCGGCGTTACCTCGAAGCCCACCAGGGCGTAGATCCCGGCGGTGATCAGCAAGTCGTGCGTGAGGGCGACTATTCCGGCGACGGCCATCTTGGGCTCGAGCCGCCAGGACATATATGCCACAACCAGAACCAGGAATATGACCAGGCCCCTCAGGGCCTTGACGGTGATTTGACGTCCCCACTTCTGACCCACCGCCTCGGTGTCGACATCCTCGGGCTTGGCCCCGGTGACCTTGGAAAGAGCCTCGAGCACCGACCGGCGCTGGGCGGGGTCCAGGGTCGATTCGGTCTGCACCTGAACCGAGGAATCGCCCGAGACCCTGTCCTGGAGGATCTGAACGATTGGATTGGCCAGGCCTTTCCCCTCAAGGGCGGCGGTCACCCGGGAAACCGTCACGGCCCGTTCCGAGGGAGCCCGGTAAATCGTGCCTCCCCGAAAGTCGATGCCGTAAGTGAGACCTTTCACCCCTGGAAGCAACAGCAATGCCGAGGCGGCAACCAGGACCCCCGAGATCAGGAACCAGAGCTTTCTGCGGCCGATAAAGTCGATGTTGAACTCGCTGCGGTACACCTTGCGCAGCAGAGACCCTTGCTTCTTGCCGCCCTCCAACGCCGCCCGCATCCCCAAAAGCCTGTTTTCGGAAAAGAAATTGCTTCGGGCCAGCAGGGCCGCAAGCGGCCACGTCAGCGCATAGGTAATCAACAGATCCAGCACCGTGGCCATTCCCAGCGCAAGAGCAAAGCCGCGAACAGGTCCAACCGCCAGTATGTAGAGAATGATGGCCGCCAGGATCGTTACGGCGTTGGCCGTGCGCATCGTCCGCCAGGCGTGCACGAAGCCTTTGTCGATGGAAGCCTTGAGGCTTCGGCCGGCGTGTATCTCTTCCTTGATGCGCTCGAAAAATACGATGTAGGAGTCGGTGGCGATGCCGACTGCAACTATTAAACCGGCGATTCCGGCAAGGGTCAGGTTCCATCCGATCAAAGCCCCAAAGCCAACCACCAACCCGTAGATCGCCGAGGAGAAAACGGCAAGGCCGACCCACGTCTGCAGACCCAGGCTGCGGTAGTAGATGAGGACGTAAATCATCACTGCGGCGAGGCCGAGAAATCCGGCCAGCAGCCCTGCTCTCAGCGAGTCCCGCCCCAATGTCGGGCTGACGGTGCGGACCTCAGACTGTTCGAGCTTGACGGGCAGGGCGCCCGAGTTAAGGGCGACCGCAAGATCCCGGCCCTCCTTCTCATCGAAGGCCCCCGTTATCGAGGTGCTCCCGGTGATGCCTTCATTGCACTGCACCTCGGTGCCTACCTGGGGGCTGCTTTCCACGATGCCGTCGAGAACGACTGCGATCCTCCGCTGGTCCCCCTGAACGCAAGCCAGCTTTCCGGTGAACTCTTTCCATTTCTTGCTGCCCTCGGATTTGAAGTCCAGTGCGACCTCCCAGCCGGCCGAACCGTCGGAAGAAGGTCTCGCGCTGGCCCGGCGGACCTGCTCTCCGGTCATCTCCGCCTTGGCGAGCTTCAGCTTGGACTCCTTGTCGTCCGAGAGAGCGAAAATCTCTGCCTTTGGGTCGTCGTTGGGGGACACCTTGGTGGATTTGAACTTTGGGTCGCTCTTGGGGATGCTTTCAAGCACCTGGCGAAACTGCAGTTGAGCGGTCTTGCCGATGAGGTCCAGGAGCCTCTGAGGGTCTCCCGTCCCCGGCAGCTGGATGAAAATGTTCGTGGTCCCTTCACGGGTTATCTCCGGCTCCGCCACACCCACGCGATCGACCCGCCCCCGGAGCACTTCAACGGCCTTATCGAGAAGCTCGGTACGCGTACCTTCCGGCGCCGTGAGGGTGACGGAGAGCCCGCCTTGAAGGTCCAGGCCGAGGCGGGGTCTCAGACCGGCCGCGTAAGTCCCCCCTGCAAGTCCCGCGACAACCAGGACGGTAATGACGGCCGATATAACGTGGCGCTTGGTCTTCATTTACTCGCCGGTCTCGCTTTTCACTCCCAATTCGGTAGGTCCACAATCACTCCCCGGCTTCGGCGGCCTCTGCCTCGGTGGCGCCAGAACCCTGCTTCCCGTGCAACTCCGTGCCCGGTTCTCCGGACTTCTTGCTCACGGCCTGGCGAGATACTCGCAGGATCGTCCCGGGGGACACCTCAAGGAAGATCTGGTCGTCCTCGATCCGGTCGACCTTCCCGTAGATCCCCCCGATGGTGATGACCTCATCGCCGGGCTCCAGGGCGGCAATGAGGCTCTGATGCTGCTTGAGGCGCTTTTGCTGGGGTCTGATCAGCAGAAAGTAAAAGACGACGATCATCATTCCGAGCAATAAAAGACTCGAGGGATCCATGGCTCCTCCAGATGGTGGCTAGTACATCAAGCCTACCGAATCTACCGAACAGGGCTTGCGACGTCGGGATTATCGAAACGAGGACACCGAGCAGGCTTGCAACGATGGTCGAATTATCGAAACGAGGATCGGGCGCCTTCCGGGGCCGCTATACGAGGCGGCCTGGCGGGCGGCAAGGCCGTGTTCCTCGGGAGGCCGCTATACGAGGCGGTCTTCTGGGGCGGCAAGGCCCAGATGCTCCCGGGCGGCCTCGGTAGCCACCCGGCCCTTGGGGGTGCGCTGGAGAAACCCCTTGCGCATGAGGAAGGGCTCGTAGACGTCCTCGACCGTGTCGGGCTCCTCGCCGACCGCCACCGCCAGGGTCGACAGCCCCACAGGCCTGCCCCGAAACCTTTCAATGAGGGCGCGCAGGATTGCCTTGTCCACCTTGTCCAGCCCGACCTGGTCGACCTCAAACAGGCTCAGGGCATCGAGGGCCACCTCGAGGTTTACCCGCCCGTCCGCCCGGACTTCGGCGTAGTCGCGTACCCTTTTCAAAAGACGGTTTGCGATTCTCGGTGTTCCTCTTGAACGGCAGGCGATCTCGGTGCAAGCCTCCGGCAAAGTCGGGACGTTCAATATCCCCGCCGAGCGTCCAACAATGTGAGCCAGCTCCGGCTCCTCGTAGTAGTCGAGCCTTCCCACGAATCCGAACCGATCGCGCAGCGGAGATGTGAGCAGCCCGGTGCGGGTCGTTGCTCCCACCAGCGTGAAAGGGGGCAGGTCGAGCCTGATCGAACGTGCCGCCGGTCCCTTTCCGATCACTATGTCGATCGCAAACTCCTCCATGGCCGGATACAGGACCTCCTCGACCGGCCGCGCCAGGCGATGTATCTCGTCTATGAAGAGCACGTCCCGCGGTTGCAGATTGGTTAAAACCGCCGCGAGATCCCCGGCGCGCTCCAAGGCCGGACCGGAGGTTATTTTGCACCCCACTCCCAACTCAGCAGCCACGATGTAGGCGAGTGTCGTCTTTCCGAGCCCGGGGCTCCCGGCAAACAGCAGATGGTCCGCAGCCTCTCCCCTGAGGCGGGCTGCGTCCAGGATGATCGATAGATGCTCCTTGGTTGAGGACTGGCCCACAAAATCACCCAGGCTCGTGGGGCGCAGGGATATCTCCAGTTCGTGCTCTGCGGCTTCCGGATGAGGCGTGAGGATATCGTTCACGCCGCTGCCCCCACCGCTTCCGGATGACGCATCGGAATATCGTTCACGCCGGTGCTCCGGCCTCACTCATGGCCACTCGCCCTGAGGCGAGATCCTGCAGCGCCATTCGCACCATGTCGGAAACCTCGCCGTCTGACGATGCAACTCTTTCCAGCGCCGGCCGCACTTCGGCGGGGCTGTACCCGAGGCCCAGCAAGGCCTCGCGCACTTCGGCCAGCTTGGGGCCCGAAACCGCAGCCGAGTCGACAAAAGCCTCGAAGCGCTGCCGCAGTTCCAGGATGATCCTTTCCGCCCCCCTTTTGCCGAGTCCCGAGATCGAAGTAAGAGCGGCGCCGTCACCCGACACCACGGCACGGCGGAATCCTTCCGGAGAAAATGCCGACATCGCGGCCATGGCGAGCTTGGGCCCTACTCCCGTCACGCCGAGGAGCATCGAGAAAAGCTCCCTTTGCTCTGAGTCCTGAAAACCGTAAAGCGTCATCGAGTCCTCACGCACCACCAGGTAAGTGGGGATCTTCACTTTCTCGCCCAACCGCAGCCGGGAGGACATCGAAGTGGGCACGCTCACCGAATACCCAACGCCGGCGACGTCGATCTCCACGGCGGCCGCGTCCATCCCCGCCACGGTTCCCCTCAGAAAAGAGATCACCGCGCAGCCGCCCCGATAAGATTCAGTTTCCGGCAGTGCAGGTGCGTTATCGCCACGGCCAGGGCGTCGGCAGCATCAGGGACCTGGGGCGCTTCGACTCCGAGGATCCGCGAAACCATAAATCGGACCTGGTTTTTGTCGGCCGTCCCCGTTCCCACCACCGACTGCTTTACCTCTGCGGGGGCGTATTCGAAAACTTCGGCCCCGCCAAGGCCGGCGGTGACCTGGGCAATGCCGGCGGCCTGGATCGCCCCTATCGCCGTCTTCTGATTGGCCTTCATGAAAACCCGCTCCACCGCCACCTCGCCGGGGGCCCAGCGGGCCATCAGTTCGGAAAGCTGCTCGAAAACTGCCAGCAGCCGCAAGGGCGACGTCTTAGAGGTGGCCACCACGCCGGCGTCCAGTGCCCTCATTTTCCCCGCCGCTTCTTCGATCACCCCATAGCCCAGCCTGGTCAGGCCGGGGTCGATTCCCATGACACGCACGGGCACGCCCGAAGAGGTGGGGCTACGGTAGGCGAACATTTGTTTGCCATGATACTTAGGGCCGCCGACAGCCCGTGGGATTTGACCGGAATTTGATTACTACAAAGGGCTTAACGGGGCCTGGAATGAACTTGAATTTGATCCAAGGGCAGCGGGGACCGGGCGGCTGAACTTGGCTTCCGGCCATGACGCCGGGCAGTGGGGACCGGGCGGCCGAAGCTTGGCTTCCGGCGCTGACGCCGGGTGGCCGAGACAAGGTCAGGGGCTATGCCCCCGGAGACTAGGCGCCCGAGGCGACCTCTTCCAGGACCTCGTCGGGTACGTCGAAATTCGAGTAGACCTCCTGAACGTCGTCGGCGTCCTCGAGGTCTTCCATCAATTTCAGCACCTTGCGGGCCATCTCGGAGTCGAGAGGAACCGTTGAGTTGGGCACCATGCTCACCTGGGAAGATTCGATGGACACACCGGCCTCCTCCAGAGCGCTTCGCAGGCTTTGAAGGCTTTCGGGGGGGCAGGTCACTTCCCAAAAGTCCCCCTCCTCGTTGATATCCTCGGCTCCGGCCTCGCTCGCTGCGATCAGGAGGTCCTCCTCTCCGATC
>JBOGWH010000165.1:0-13962 GCA_050692975.1 Actinomycetota bacterium
TTCGAGTGCGCCATCCAGTTGATCGCCCCCTCCTGCGCGCATTGCGGCTGTCGGCTAATCGGCCACGGGGTGGAAAGCAGCGGGATCATGTTCTGCTGCGTCACGTGCGCAAGTCATGAGGGGGTCAACGGACTAAAGGACCGCGTCTAGTCCCAGCGCCAAAAGCCGGAAGGCGAATCCCCAGAGCTTCCTTGATCTTACGGGACTTCATCACCCCAAAGCTGGTCGCGTCGACAAAGGAGTATGGGATCATCCAGACCTGGGCGGCGCGTTAAGCTCTCGTACTGGACAAAACCAGGAGGCAGGGGAATACATGAAACGTGCGGTGGTTTGCGGGGCCGGGGGCTTCATCGGCGGGCACCTGGTCAAAAAGCTCAAAGCCGAGGGCTACTGGGTGCGGGGAGTCGACATCAAAGAACACGAGTTCTCAAAAAGCGCCGCGGATGAGTTTCTAGTGCTGGATCTTCGCGATCAGGCAAACTGCCGGGCCGCCGTCAGTATCGATGGGCAGGCAGCCGATGAGGTTTACCAACTGGCCGCCGACATGGGCGGGATGGGCTTTATCCACTCTGCCGAGTGCGAGATCATGCGCAACAGCGCCCTGATCAACATCCATATGATCGACTCGGCCGCCAACGCCGGCGTGGGCAGATACTTCTTCTCGTCGTCGGTGTGCATCTACCGGGACATGCTTCCCGGAGAACCGGAGCTGACCGAAGAGGATGCGATCCCCGCCAATCCCGACAACGAGTACGGCTGGGAGAAGCTCTACGCCGAGCGAACCGCCCAGGCGTACGGCCGGCGATTCGGTATTCCCATCCGCATTGCGCGGTTTCAGAATTGCTACGGGCCGGAGGGGACCTGGCGGGGCGGGCGCGAGAAGGCCCCGGCCGCCCTGTGCAGAAAGGTCGCCGAAGCACCAGACGGGGGAGAGTTCGAAGTATGGGGAGACGGCAATGCCGTTCGCTCCTACACGTACGTTTCGGACATGGTCGAGGGGATCTTCATGCTGATGCAGTCTGACCTCGAAGGAGCTGTGAACATCGGAAGCTCCGAATACGTTTCGGTGGCGGAGCTGGCCGACGCTGTGGTGGCGGCATCCGGCAAATCAGTAACGCCCAGGTACGTTGAGGGCCCGGTCGGGGTTCAGTCCCGCAACTTCAGCCACGAGCGGATCCATTCACTGGGCTGGAAGGCGGAGATCGATCTCGCGGAGGGCATCTCCCGCACCTACCGCTGGATCGCCGACCAGGTGAAGGCTGCGGGCACCGCCGGACGGTAGCCGCCTAACACAGGGTTGCCACGCTGAGGGCCTGGCAGACTTGCCGCATTTTGGCCGGAGCCAGAGACGTTATCCGGCGGGTGCAAAGAGCAGTGCGGATTGTGGTGACGTTGTCGAGACTGAGCACGCAATGCTGCGGCATCCCGTCCGACTCGTCCAGTTCAACTTCCGTCGGTATCCCACGGATCGTGCCCGTCGCGGGTACCGCCAGAACCTGATTCAAGACGGGTATGGCTTCATCTCTGGTCAAGATCAGAAACGGTCGGGGTTTGCCGTTCGGATGCTCGTACCACCACATTTCTCCCCTGGCTACCAGGACAGACCCTCCCGGCGCTCTTCCTCGTCGAGCCGATTTAGAAGGTCGGCAGTCGCCGCCTCAGTTACTGCGGACAAGTCTCCCCACGTGTCCGGAGTTGCCGGCGGAATTCTTCTGTAGCCCTCAACTATCCGGGCAGAGATCGCGCTTTCCTCATCGTCCTTGAGGTATTTTTCGACGATTTCCCTCACCAACGCCGAACGCGAGATGCCCTTTTTGCCGGCTTGGCGATCCAGGGCGAGAACCATGGCTGGGGTCATTTGCAGCATCGTAGGCTTCATATCGATATGATAGCAGTTGTATGACTGTAGATAAAGCTTCCTCCGTACGGGCATGATCCGGCTCGGTTCAATTGCTCTGCTGATTGTGTGGGCAAGCTCGGCCATCGTGATGGCGGCAGCGCCGGGATCGGGCCAGCCAGACGACCGTCCGCATTTCACGGGGGACTTCCAGGTTGTGGAATCGGCCGGCCCCGCCACGATTGAGGTGGCCCGGCCTTCATCGGCAACCCCAGTGACGGTGAGCTTTTTCACCGAAGCCTTTGAAGCCCAGCCCGGCAGCGATTACGAGTATGTGTCGGGCAGTCTTGCGTTTGCCCCGGGCGAAACGCTGAAGACGTTTCAGGTGCAGATCATCAACGATCCCGTGGAGGAGGACGACGAGTCCCTGAACCTGCTTCTGCAGGACGCGGCGGGCAAGACCATCGATTTCAGCGAGCTGAAGATCATCAGCGACGAAATTGAAGCCGAACAGCAGCTTCCAGGCTCAGGAGGCGGCAGCCAACCGCCGCCGCCCGGGGGAACGCAAGCTTCGTCGGGCCCTTCAGCGGCGCCGCCGAGCAGCCGGCCGGGCACTCGGCCGGCCGGCCCGTCGTCTCCAGAGGCAGACGCGGCAGGGCTCCAGGAGCCGTCAACCATCATCCTGTCCGCCGGGGACGGGGTAGAGGGCGAAGGGCCTAGGCCACCGAAAGGCGTTGGGCCCCAAAGACGCTCAAAGCGCGCCGGGGACGAGGACATGCCGCTTGCTGCCGGGGTCGCGGCGGCCGGGTTGGTAGCCCTGGCGGTTTTGGCCCTGGGCTACCAGCTGATGATCCGAAAAGGCTCCCCGGCCTAGGCTACGGGAGGGCGGGGGCGACGAGCGACGCGCACTGATCCAGAGCGTCGTCACCCACGGTGTTGTTGCTGCCGGTGGGCTCCGGATTGTTGTCGTCGCAGTCCAAATCGTCGCCGATCGTGTTGTCGGTGATCGAAACAGGCACGACGTTGCGGTCAACATCGAGGTCCTCTAGGAACGTGTTTCCGGTGATCTCGATTTCCGTCGCGCCGTCATCGTCGGAGTCGTTGTCGGAGATCTTGGCGTCTTTTGCGACCAACACTCCTCCATTCGCCAGCGGAACTCCTTCATCCTCCGAATCCGGCTCCGAATCCGGGCAGTCTGCTTGCGTTCCTCCGCCGATCTTCCAGCCTTCAGAAGTCGATCCGGTGAACCTGATCCTGAGGTTGCCCCCAATTGTCGTGCAGTCCCGGATGTAATTGCGCTCACCTGCAGGATTGCCGGTGGTCCCACTGATTTTTACGTCGTCGCCAATGGTGGAATCGGCGATCCCGATGTAGGCCGGACTCTTTGCCCGGATGTCGTTGCCGATGTCACTCCCGTCTACCAGTAGGCTTCCTCCGGCTCTGACCAGGACGGAACCGTGAACTGTTGCACCGGTGATTGTGCAGCTTTCACCCTCCGGGACGAGCACCCGCTCATAGGTTCCCCCGCTAAGTTCGTCGTCTTCACAGGTCCTTGTGTGGCTGGCCCCCGCCGGCGCGGTGCCGAGAGAGAACAAAAGACTGGTCAGAGCGAGCAAAATGATGGACTTCCTTGGCACGGAACTCTCCTTTGTCCGGCCGGGCCATTAGCCCGGTCTGTCAGTTTTCTCCATCCGCCCTAAAGGAATGCCCATGGCCCCCCGAGCGGGCTAATTATACTCCCGAGGAGCTATCCTGAGCGCCAGTTCCCTCCTGAATTTCATCCAGTCGGAATTCTTCGTGGAAAAGGCCGCGTCGGTGGCGATCTGGGCGGCGCCCAGGGCCAGCAGCCCGTAAGAGGCCCACGGGTAAATCTGCGCAGACAGGGCCAGGGGAAAAAGCGCGAAGGGGACCAACTTTGTAACCACGGCGCCGGAGGCGTGCATGATCGCCCGTTGCCGGGGAGAGGCCGCCAGGTAGGTTGCGTAGTCCACCTTGACGCCCGGACGGGGCGGCTTTGGCCCGCCGAGGAAGTAGTGGGTAAACCTCATGCCCATCAGCCGGCCAACAGCCCAGTGGGTGAGGCTGTGGGTGCACACGAGGACCGCTGCGGTCCCCGCCAGAAACAACCCCGTGCGAACAACGGGTGCACCCACCGCGCCGGCCCCCAAGACGGCCACGATTCCCGCCAGCGATCCCAGCGTAAGCGCGGCGGTTCCGACGGCGGCAGGTACGCGAAGGCGGACTGCCTGCTCAAAAGCCCGGCGGTCTATCTCGGCAATCTGGGATCCGTATTTGGCGGCGATCCCGGGATCCTGCTTTGCAAGCGAAACGGCTTTCCAGAAACCGGTCCCCTTCAGGCTTTCTCCCCGCTCGAGGGCTGCCTGTGCCCGGCCCAGCGCCCGCGTCAGGCGGGCTTCCTTATCGTCCACGTTCCTCATTGGTGATGGACCCCGGCCGAATTGAGCAACTGCTCAAATTGTACAACGAACACTCGTGATTGCCGCAGCGATTACAATCCAGGTGAGCTAAAACGCGTTTTCGGCCCTTGTGGGGCCGGAGGGGGGCCGTATCAAGAAGTTTTCTTATATGGCGATGTCGCTGGTTATAGCGGCGAGCTTCCTGGCCGCCGGTACCCGGGCGCTTCGCAGCCCCGGTCTCCTTTCCTGCTTCCCGGCCGGCGGCGGGATACGCGGCGTGTCCTGCCTGCTCACGGCCTCAAGTGTGCCCGGCCCACCGGGGACCAGCTCTTCCGCGGCGACAAGCGGCTCGCCTGGGAGCCCCGGAGCTGACGGCTCCGGAACCGGAGGCGCCGGCGGCGCCGGTGGCGCGGGAGGCCCCGGTGGCGGAACCGGCGGTGATGGCGGCGCCGGTGGCGCTGCCGGAGGTCCCGGGGATCATGCCGGCTTCACGGCCGACGGCTCGACCGGGGGAGGAGGCGACGGCGGGCGCGGCGGAAACGGCGCTTGCTCCGGGCGCTGCAACGGCGGCAGGGGAGGCGACGGCGGCAACGGAGCGGGGGGCACCGCGGCGGGAACTCAGATTGCAACGGCTCAACCCCCCGCCGCTCAGCCGGCTTGTACCGACGCCTGCGGGGCTGCGGCCCCACCATCTCCTCCTCCACCCCCCCCGCCACCGATCAACCCGGGCGGTTTGCTGCCGGCTTTACCTCTCCTGTAGCCAGGATCGGTTCACGACGATCCGGGCGGGTAGATACTTGAGTGGATGAAACTCGAAGGTATTCACCACATCACATGCATCACCGGGGACGCGCCGGCCAACGTTAATTTCTTCGCCGGCGTCCTTGGTCTGCGCCTGGTGAAAAAGACCGTCAACCAGGACGACCCCACCGTCTACCACCTCTTCTACGCCGATGAAAAAGGCAGCCCCGGTGCAGACCTCACTTTTTTTGAGTATCCCGGCGCACGCCCGGGCCAGGCCGGCGATGGGATGATCCATCGCATTGTGTGGAGGGTCGCATCCGGCAAGGCCCTGGATTTCTGGCGCGAGCGTCTTAACGCCCAGGGGATCGAGGTGGCCCACCACGGCGATCACCTGCGGTTCTTTGATCCTGAAGGGCTCGAGCTGGAATTGCGGGCCGTCGATTCTGAGGACGAGCCTCTTGTGGCCGATCATCCCCAGGTTCCGAAGGAGATGGCCCTTCAAGGCTTTCACGAAGCCCGGGCGTACAGCTCACGCCCCCAGGACAGCCGCCAGCTTTTCGAAGAGACTCTCGGCTTCGAGAGCACGGCAGATAACGCCTGGTCGGTCAGGGGAGCCAGACGCGAAGGAGCCTTCGTATTCGAGCCTCCCCCGCCGCAACCGGGGATTCCCGGGGCCGGAACCGTTCATCACATCGCGTGGGCATCCCCCATGGACGATCACGAAGAGTGGCGAAAGGCTCTCGTGGCCGCACGCGCACGCCCCACGCCCGTGATCGACCGCTTCTATTTCCGCTCGATCTACTTCCGGGAGCCCTCGGGAGTGCTTTTCGAGATCGCAACCTTAGGCCCGGGCTTCAGCGCCGATGAGGACCAGGCCACGTTGGGGCGGCGGCTGTCGCTTCCGCCCCGCTTCGAGCCGCTGCGGGAGCAGCTTGAGAAGACCCTTACTCCTCTGCCCGACCCTCGCCGGGAGGTACTCCAAGGCTAGAGCGAATCAGGCCAGGCGGGTCTGGTCCTCCGAGCCGACGGCCTGGACGGCCGGCGTTCCCGCCGCCGCCTTCACGGGCCTTTCTTCAAGGCGGGACGCAAGCGTCGACAAAGTGAAGTTGATGGCGAAGTAAATCAACGCCGCGACCAGAAGGGACTCAATCGGGTTGAATCGCTGCTGGGACAGGATCGACAGGCGGCGATTGACCTCCAGCACCGTGATGAAGCTGAGCAGCGACGTGTCCTTGATCAAGGTGACCAGCTGTGAGACGACTGCGGGCACCATGCGGCGCAGACCCTGCGGAAGGATGACCAGGCGCAGGCGGTTGAGGTAGGAAAGGCCGAGCGCCGCCGAGGCCTCGAACTGGCCTCGGTCCAGCGATAGGATTCCCGCCCGCATGATCTCGGCCAGCACGCACGAGGTGTAAAGGGTCAGGGCGAAGATGCCGGCCTGCATGGGCGATAGGTTCACCCCGAGCCTGGGCGCGGCAATGAAGCTGTAGATGATCAGCATGTAGAGAGGCGAAGCGCGGACGATCTGCACCAGCGCGGTGGCCGGGGCGGCGATTGCAGCCAGGAGTCCGGCCGGGGCCGAAGGGCGCAATTGTCGGTTACGGGCCAGGCGCATCAGGGCGAGCACCAGCCCGAAGACCAGGGAGAGTGCGATCGAAATCATCGCGATTTGCACGGTGATCCACACTCCATTGGCGATGAACTTCCAGATCACCGGGGCTTCATTGCCCACGAAAGGGCTCCACCTGCGCTGGAGCCGCTCGATTCGCTCTGCCAACTCTCCCGGCCCGTAGGAGCGGTAGACGGCCGCGGCCAGCAGCGCCACCAGAAGGGCGCTGCTGCCTGCGCCGATGGCCCACCGCAGCCATTTCTTCATCGGGCGATCCTCAGCCGCAATTCCAGGCGGGAGACCGCGTAGGACAGCGGAAGGGTCAGGGACAGAAAACCGACCAGGGTTCCGGTGAAGATCTCGAATGTTTCGAAAGTGCGCGACTCGACGATTCCCGACTGGTAGAGCAATTCGGGATAGGCGATTGCCGCGGCGATTGCGGAGTTCTTGACCATCGCGATCATCAGGTTGCCCAGCGGGGGTATGACGGTGCGCAATGCCTGGGGGAGAACGATGAGGCGCATCATCATGGTGAAGTTCATCCCGAGGGCCCGGGCGGCCTCCTGCTGGCCCTTGCCGACCGAGGCGATGCCCGATCGGACGGTCTCGGTTACGAAAGCGCCGGTGTAAACGGTCAGGGCGATCCCTGCGGCCGTAAACGCGGAAAGCCGGATGCCGATGCTGCCCAGGCCTATGAGCAGAAAGCCCATCTGCACGACCAGAGGAGTGTTGCGGAACAGCTCCACCTCGGCCCTGGCCAAGCCGGGCAGCAGCGGCACGGGGGCCAGGCGAAGGACCGCTACGAGCGTGCCCAGCGCGAGGCTGCCGGCGAAGGCCAGCGCGACGAGGATGACGGTGTTGCGGTAACCCGTCAGCAGGAACGGAAGGTTGTCGGCGATGACCTCGCCGAAGGCCAGGTTCATGGCCCGCGGCGGGGAGCTGCGCTTAGTACGTAGGCGTTGCCGCCGGTGCGTTCCCTGCGGCAGGAGGTGTCGTTGCCTTGGCCGCGGGGCTGGTTGTCGCCGCCGGGGTCGAGCCGGGCGCCTCTGCGGCCGCGGTGTCCGGCGGGGGAGTAGCCGTCTCACCCGTCAGCGGCTTGACCCACTTGTCGTACAGCTTGACGAACGTCCCGTCCTTCTTGACGTCGGTAAGCACCTCGTTGACGAAGTCCACGAAGCCGACCCGGCCTTTCTTGATCCCCATTCCATAGGGCTCTTTGGAAAAGGGCGTTCCGGTGATCCGAAAGTTGGCGGGGTCGTTCTTGAGAAGACCCACCAGAATCACGTTGTCGGTTGTGACCGCCTGGACCTGTCCGTTCTGAAGAAGCGCAAAGCACTGCGAGTAGCCGTCCTGAAGGTTGATCTTCGCTTTCGGTGCGACGGCCCGGATGTTCTTTTCCGAGGTCGATCCCTTCGCCGAGCAAATCGTGGTTCCGGCGTTGTTGGCGTCGGCCACTTCATTGATCTTGCTGTCCTTTTTGACCAGAAGCCGCTGCTCGGCGATGTAGTACACGTTGGAGAAATCAATCTGCTGCTTGCGCTCGTCGTTGATCGTCATGGTGGAGATGATCAGATCGACCTTGTCGGTCTGGAGGAAAGGAATGCGGTTTGCGGAGATTGCCTCAAGAAACTCGGCCTCCACTCCCAACTCCTCGGCGATCCTGTTTCCGAGATCAACATCGAAACCTTCGGGCTTCTGGGTCGCAGGATTGAGCGAACCGAACTGAGGAACGTCGAACTTGACCCCGATGACGATCTTTCCTTTTTTCTGAAGCTCGGCCATAAAAGAATTGGCGGGAAAAGTGCGCTCGGTGGGTGAAGGGCTCTCCGTCGGAGCCTCAACGGCAGGCTCGTCCTGCGAGCAGGCGGTCAGGGCGAGAAGAGGCAGTAGAAGAGATGTGAGGAGTTTTCTCATTGGGGTCCTCCTGTTCGGACGGTCAACTCGGTTTATACCCTATTAGTGCGCCAGAATCTTTGAGAGGAACTCCTTGGTACGCTCGTTTCGGGGCGCATTGAAGAAGGTATCGGGCGTCCCCACTTCCACGATGCGCCCCTCGTCCATGAATGCGATGCGGTCGGCGGCGTGGCGAGCAAACCCCATTTCGTGGGTTACCACCAGCATGGTCATCCCTTCCTCGGACAGTGCGGCCATCACATCCACGACCTCCTTGATCATCTCCGGATCGAGAGCGGATGTTGGTTCGTCAAACATCATGAGCTTGGGGTCCATCGCAAGCCCCCTGGCGATGGCCACCCGCTGCTGCTGGCCGCCGGAAAGCTCTGCCGGGTAGGAATCCGCTTTGGCGGCGATTCCGACTTTCTCGAGAAGCTCCATGCCGACCGTACGGGCCGACTGCTTTGACTGGTTTTTGACGTGGACGGGCCCGATCGTGACGTTCTCCAGGGCGGTGAGGTGCGGGAAAAGGTTGAAGTTCTGGAAGACCATACCGATGCCCGCTCTGATCCGTGCGATCTCGCGACCGGAAGAGGTCACAGATTGGCCCGCCACCGTGATCGTTCCGGAATCGACGTCCTCCAGGCCGTTCACGCAGCGAAGCAAGGTGGACTTGCCGGAGCCCGAGGGGCCCAGCAGCACCAGCGCTTCGCCCGGTTCCACGGCCAGGTCCACGTCTCGGAGGACGTGCAGCTTTCCGAAGTGTTTGTTCACCTTGTTGACCTCGACGAGCGCCATCGCGGCATTATCTCCGCCCCAGTGGCCGCCGTGCTTGCGCCCCCTCAAGAGGCGGTTTTGACGTCCTTGAAGATCTTGAACAGATACCACAGAGAAGGCGCCAAAAGGGTCCCCCCTATAAGCAAGCCGAACGCGATCGGCCCCAGGGCCCCCTGCGGGGCGGCGGCTTCGGTAATCGAGACGTCGGGCACGATAAGCAGCGGCCACTGGGCTGCTCCCCAGCCGGCCAGCACCGCCGCCACGGCAACTGCGGCGCCGGCCCGGGCAATGTCGTAACGCCGCCGGTAAGCGGCCGCCATAGAGGCGATGCCCCCTGCGGCCGAGATGACGGCGAACGGCAGCCCTCTGGCGAGCATTCCCTCCCAAAGTACCGGGGCGTCGGTTTCCACCACGATCAGGCCGGCGCCGGCAAGCGCCCCGGTGATCATCCCGCAAGCCAGTGCCCGGATGCGAAAGGACTCCTCGAGGGGCCGGTCTGAGCGGTCCTTGGCCTCCACGCAAAGGTAGTTGGCGGCCAGGTAGGCCGAAACCGCCAGCGCCAGCATCGCCGAGAGGATCGATAGAGGCCCCGTCCAGGCGGCAAACAGGCCGAAAGAGACCTTCTCGCCGTCGACCCGGATCCGTCCCGATGAGATGGCCCCGGCGCACGCTCCCAGTGCGAGAGGCGTGATCGTCGAGGCCACCCCGAACGTCGTGGTCCAGGCGCGCTGCCAGGCGGAGTCGGGCTTTCCGTAGAACCGGAAGGCGAAAGCGGCCCCGCGAAAGACGATTCCAATCAGTGCAATGCTGAACGGCAGGTACAGGGCGATGGACAGGGCCGCGAAAGCCGGGGGAAAGGCCGCAAAAAGACCGGTTATTACAAAGATGAGCCAGACGTGATTGGCCTCCCAGACCGGCCCGATGGCCTCGGAGATGAGGTCGCGCTGCCGCTTGCCCATCGGGCCGCGGGCCAGAAGGTCCCAGACCCCACCCCCGAAGTCGGCCCCTCCCAGCAAGACATAGAGGGTGAGCCCGGTTCCGATTGCGATCAGGATCAGAAGCTGCTCGAAGGTAACGGAGGTCATTCAGGGTTCTCCTTTTAGGACTCCCGCCCTGCTGCGGTACCGGGCCCCGGCGCATCTCCCCTGGACCGGGCGTCGGAGGCCAGCTTGAGAAGCAGGTACGTACATGCCGCCGCCAGGAGGACATAAATCACAACGGTGCCGATCAGATGCCAGACGATGCCCGGGTTGGTCGTCACCGCATCCTTAACCCGCATGAACCCCTGGACTATCCAGGGCTGGCGGCCAATTTCGGTAACCATCCATCCGGTCTCGATGGCGACGAAGCTGGCGGGCCCGGAGGCGACCACGGCTTTCAGGAACAACGAAGAGGAGGGTAGTTTCTTTCGCCGCCACCTGGACCAACCTGCCCACCCGCCCAGTCCCAGCAGCCCGAATCCGATCGAAACCATCAGCTGAAACGAGATGTGAACCACGGTCGTGTTCGGCCTGTCGGGGCGTGGGACCTCTTTGAGGCCCATTATTTCGGCGTCCGGGTCCCCTTTGGCAAGAAACGACAGGCCTTTTGGTATCTCAAGGGAAAACGGGGTCTCTTCTTTCTCCTGGTTGGGTATTCCTCCGATTCGCAGCGGAGCTCCTTTAACCGTCTCCCATTGCCCTTCCAGGGCGGCCAGCTTCACCGGCTGCCGCTCCGCCACGAACCGGGCGGCCCAGTCCCCGACGATGATCTGGGGACCGATCAAAACGGCTCCGAGAACCAGTCCCGCCGCCAGCCCCTTGCGATGGTAGTCGTCGTTGCGGCCCCGCAGCATCCCCATCGCATAGACCGCCGCCACGGTGAAGCCAGTGGCCAGATATGCGGCCAGAATCATGTGTGTAGTCTGCACCGGCGTTCCGGGGTTGAACACGGCCTTCCAGGGATCTACAGCAGTGGGTTGTCCGTCGCGGCCGAGCGTGAAACCCTGAGGGGCATTCATCCAGGCATTGGCGGTAACGACGAACCAGGCGCTGGCGGCTCCCGATAAAGCTACCGGCCATCCGGAGAGCCAGTGGGCCCGGGGGGTCAGGCGCTCCCATCCGTAGAGATAGATCCCGAGAAAGATGGCTTCGATGAAAAAAGCAAAAGCCTCGAGAGCAAACGGAAGCCCGATCACCGAGCCCCATCTGCCCATGAACCTGGGCCAAAACAGACCCAGCGCAAAAGAAAGCACGGTTCCGGAGACCGCTCCGACCGCGAACAGGATGCCGAAGGCCTTGCTCCAGCGCCGGGCGAGGGCCATCCATGTGGCGTCTCCGGTCTTGTTGGCTTTCCATTCCGCAAACAAGAGCAGCACCGGAAGTCCGACGCCGATGGAGGCGAAGATGATGTGAAAGCCGAGGGAGACGGCCATCTGAATCCTCGCGGCGATTAACGGTGTCATGCCATTGATCCTACGGGTGCCAATTTCCACGGATGTCCCGGAAGGGCCTTTAAGGCAGAATTTTGGTTCCTCGGGCCAAACTCTTTGGGGAAAGAGTGGTCCCGGGCCCTGGGGTATCGGGCGGCTCCCGTCGGATGGCCGGGGTTACAAGGCCTTTCCGGGACCTATAGGGTAATTCGAACGGAGGGACGAACATGCCGCTGAACCCCGCGCTGGAAGGCAAGCTGTACCCGGCCGCCGAGTACAAAGTGACCGCCGAGGCGATTCATAAGTACGCCGCCGCCACGAACGAAACCGACGCCCGATTCACCGGGCGGGACCCAGTAGCCCCCCCGGCATTTCCCATCGCCGTGGCGGGGGAGAACATCCGGGCCGTAATGACCGATCCGCAGCTCGGGGTGAACCTCCCGCGCCTGGTCCACAGCCATGAAAGCCACAACTTCAACCGGGTGATCAGGGCCGGCGATGTTCTAACGGTGGAAAGCAGGCTGGATAACGTCCGGGCGTCCGAGCAAGGCGCCGAGACGTTCGACATCGTCACAGATCTCAAAGCCCCCGGCGGGGAGGTGGCCGTTTTCATGGTCACCACCATGCTCATCAGGGGCCGGGGGGGAGGCCGGGCCAAGGCGGCCGGCGACGCCGAGGACGAGGAAGTTGGCGAGTACCTTTTCGAAACTACCGAGACGATCGACGAACACCAGACCTTCCGGTACGCGGAGGCTTCGGGTGACCACAACAAGATCCACACCGACCGGGAGTTTGCCCGCAACTCCGGGTTTCCCGGCATCATCGTGCATGGGATGTGCACAATGGCTTTTGCCTGCCGTGCCGTACTTGCATCCGCCGCCGGAGGCGATCCCGAGCGCCTCCTGAATATCTCGGTTGGCTTCTCCCGCCCGGTTTTTCCCGGCCAGGAGCTGACCACCAGGGGGTGGCTGCAGTACTGGCTGAAATCGAACGGAGAAGGTCTAAAGGCGATTTCCTTCGAGACGCTGAACCCCCGGGGACAGGCCGTGCTGAGCGAGGGGGTTGCAGAGATCGCCGGCTGAAATGTCCGGTATCTTTGACCGATGAAGACCGAGGACCATCCCGCCTCCGTACCCAAGCCCCCCTACGCCCAGCTGGCTGATGCGCGCCTGGCGGAGCTTTCGGCGGCCGGCGACCTCAATGCCTACAGTTTTGTCTACGACAGGCACTTCGAAGAGATCTTCGACTTCGGGATCCGGACCGTCCGGGCGGCCGGTCCCGCCGCGGACGCAGTCGTGGAGGCGTTCGCCGAGGTCTGGCAGCAGGCCGGCGCCGGGAAGGCGGGCCTCGATCTCCGCCCGGAATTGTTCGCATCCGCCCGGGGGGCGCTCCTGGCCGATTCACGCATCGCTCAAGCCGCAGGCAGGCCCCCCGAGGGATCGAATTTGCCCGAGGGTTATTCGGTCCAGGCGCCCGGCGACGTGCCGGCGAGGATGCCGGCCGCCGAGTACGCCGACCTGGTCTGGAGGGCTTCGGCTTCTCTGAATCCCAGGGACTATTCACTGCTGCACATCAACTTACGAGGAGCCGTCTCGATCCCCGATATGGCCGACGCGCTGGGGTCGAAGCGTAAGCAACTCGATTCTACGCTCCGCAGACTCAAGGATTCGCTCAACAGGTCGGTGGGTTCGATTCTGCTGATGAGGGAGGGCCATAAGAACTGCCCCGAACTGGACGGGCTGATCCATAAACTGAAATCCGCCGACACCTCCCCCGGGGAAATCCGCAAGGAGGTGGGTGAGCATATGGAGGGCTGCCGGCGGTGTGGTGCGACCCGCGAGGCCTACGCATACCCTCCCGATACGCTGGCGGCCCTGCTGTCGGTGGCGGCTCCGCCGGGGCTCAAACGCGAGCTTTGGCCGAGGATTGTTGAGAGGATTGAATCTGGACCCGCCCCCAAACCGGCCCTGTTTGCCTCTCGCCGGGCTGCGCCGGGCGGCGGAGTTGCGGCGGTAAGGCGAGGAAGGAAGCCGGAATGGCTTCGCATTGCTGCGGTAATCACGGTAATCGCCCTCGTGGCTGCGGCGGCCACCGCGATCATCCGGCGGGAGCCGCCCGCCGAGGTGGATGATCCAATCGATGTTCGCAGCGCATCTCACTCGCTGTGGGTGCCGTCACCGACGGACGTCGTGCGCCTGGGATGGTCGCCGGTGCAGGGGGCCACGGGCTTTTCGGTCGAGTGGTCGAAGAAGGCCCGCGATCTTCCCGACGAGAC